>NZ_JBASXK010000073.1:0-3003 GCF_049276915.1 Aestuariivita sp.
TTTTCAGCCTGCTCTCCCCCGCCTATCTATGGCTGACAGTGGCGATCTTTCTGCCCCTGTCAGCGATGCTTTACTTCAGTTTTCTTTCGGACGTGCCGTTTGGGGACATTGAATGGCATCACACCACCGAAAACTACGCGGCGTTCTTTCAGACATCGACCTATGCGACGCTCCTGTGGAAGTCGATCCGGTTGGGGTTGATGGTCACAGGGGTTGCGGTGCTGGTTGGCTTTCCTTGCGCCTATGTGCTGGCGAAGGTCATCAAAGGCCGCGCGCGTGAGGCGCTTTTTCTACTAGTGATCCTGCCGTTCTGGTCCAATTCACTGGTGCGGATTTTCTCATGGGCCATCGTGTTGCGAGGCAATGGCGTGCTGGATCTGGGTCTGAATGCCATTCTGCCGTTCGAGGTGGACGTGAACCTGATGTTCTCGACATATGCCATCGTGATCGGGCTGGTGCATTCCTATCTACCCTACGTGATCCTGACATCCTATCTGGCGCTGCAAGCCATTGATGACAATCTGATTGATGCCGCCCGGTCCATGGGTGCGAACAAGCTGACAATCCTGTGGCGTGTCATCCTGCCCCTGTCGCTGCCCGGATTGTTGGCCGGTGCGGTGCTGATCTTTGTGCCGGTGGTGGGCTCTTTCATGGAGCCGCGTATCTTAGGCGGTCGGGTTGGCACCTATTATGGCACGGTGATCGAAGACCAGTTTGTCGCGGTGTATAACTGGCCCCTTGGCGCGGCGCTCTCCTTTATCTTGCTGGCGGTGGTTCTGGTTATCCTTGCCGTAGCCCGCCCCGTTTTGAAAAAGGCACAGACATGAGCAATCTCTTCCTCGCCCGCCTTGGCAAATTGTGGCTCGCCCTAATCCTGTTCTTTCTCTACGCGCCCATCGTGGTGATGGCCGTCATGTCGTTCAACGCCTCGCAATACTACCAACTGCCTTTTGAATTCTCGCTGAAGTGGTATGAAAAACTGGCGGGCAATCAGGAGATTATCGACGCGGCCACCCGCTCGATCATGATCGCTTTGATCACCACCGTGATCGCGACCATCCTTGGGACAGCAGCGTCAGTTGCGCTGTTCCGGTTCGAATTTCGCGGCAAACGCTTCCTGCAAATCATGCTGTTCCCGCCGATCGCAATTCCGTGGCTGATCACTGGCACAGCCATGTTGATCTTTTTTTTTGGAGTTGGATTGGGACGGGGCACGCCCTCGGTCATCATCGGCCATGTGGCGTTGGCCCTGCCTTACGTGATCGTCGTTGTCAGCGCCCGGCTGGCGACATTTGACGCGACGCTGGAAGAGGCCGCGCGTTCCATGGGTGCGGATGGCTGGACTGTGACACGCCGGGTCACGCTGCCGTGGATCTCGTCTGGGATCATTGCCGGGGCGCTCTTCGCCTTCGCGGTCAGTTTCGATCAATTCGTGGTGTCCTACTTCCTGTCGGAACCGGGCGACAGCACTTTGCCAGTTCTGATCTACACCTCGATCCGCAAGGGCTTCACACCTGAAATCAACGCAATCTCGACAATCATCATTGTCATCTCGATGGCCATCATGCTGGTCGCAGCACGATATTCCAATTTCGGAGGAGAACGCTAATGGCCGAGGTTTCCGTCCAGCACATCACCAAGACGTTCGGTACACTCAAAGCGCTGAACGATGTCACAATTGATTTCCCCGATGGCGGCTTCTTTGGCCTGCTGGGTCCGTCCGGCAGTGGCAAGACGACGCTGCTGCGCGCCATCGCCGGGTTCATTTTCACCGACAGCGGGTCGATCCGCATTGGCCATGAATCGGTTGAGAACGTGCCAGTTGAGAAACGCGACATTGGCATGATGTTTCAGAACTACGCGCTGTTTCCAAATATGAGCGTGGCCGATAACGTGGGCTTCGGCCTGCGCGTGCGCAAAGTGGGCGCCGCTGAGGAACGCCGCCGGATCGGCGAAGCGCTTGAGCTGGTACAGCTTGGCCAGCATGGCGACCGCAAACCCCATCAGCTTTCGGGCGGGCAACGCCAAAGGGTCGCGCTGGCACGCGCGATCGTGACCAACCCACGGGTTCTGCTGCTGGGCGCTGGACAAATCCCTGCGGGTCGACATGCAGTTTGAACTCAAACGCATTCAGCGTGAGATCGGCATCACAACGATCTTCGTCACCCATGATCAGGAAGAGGCGCTGACCCTCTCCGACAAGATCGGCATTCTGCGCGACGGCAAGATGATCCAGGTCGGTCCCCCGCGCGAGGTTTACAATAACCCGTCCGATCTGTTCACCGCCGCCTTTCTGGGCGAAGCGAATATTCTAAGCGACCTGTCCGGGGACGGCGTAGACATCAAGGTTCCCGGTAATATGCTGGCCAGCACGACCCTCGCCGTCAGGCCCGAAAACATCTCGATTTCAACTACGGAACCGAAGGTCGACGCGATTTCCAAATGCAAAGCCGTCTTGGAGAGCCGGGTTTTTGCGGGCGCCATGGCCACTTGTATCCTCCGGCAAAACGGCACAGCCATCAAAGTCATTTCTCGTGATCAGGATATTCCCGAGAACATTTTGGAAGGCGACGATCTATGGCTGAGCTGGCCAGTGGAAAAAACGTTGACCGTCTCCAATCAATGAGGGTTCAGAATAGTGATTGCTGAATAAGGTAAAAATTCGCCAATAATAACTCTCCAAGAGCTCTTGGGAGATGTTGCAAGTTTGTATTTGTACGGTGGGCGCATGTAGGAAGTTCGCGCTTGCCACACTGCGGACATTGGTGCGTGCCGCAGCATTTGGTAAACTGGGCTCTGACCCGCCATCCGCCGCAGGATGTACGAAGGTCCGCAGTGGGACGTTCGTGTGCTTCAGCCAACTTGTACAGCTTCACCAAACACCACCTCCGTCTGATCCCTCCAGGGCAAAGCGGCGCATTCCGTAATCTCCATCAGCGTCACGGCTGTGACCTCGCGTTTATAGACCAGCCGCTTCAGCACCTCCGGCGCGAGATAGGCCAA
>NZ_JBASXK010000074.1:0-5937 GCF_049276915.1 Aestuariivita sp.
CGCCTTGTCGGGCATGTTGACGACGGGTGAGTTCAGTCCAAGCCATTGTGATCTCCATTCAGCCTTACAACCGAACAGAATCACAAGTGACTGAACTCACTCAAATAGTTTCAAATCAGGCTCTCAGGCAATCGCTCAGCGGGACATTACGGATCGGATATTACGCACCGATTGCCCCGGCCTTCCTGCCCTCGATCCTGTCCTCTGTCGCGCCTGATCCGGCACAGGTCACGCTGCATCTGGAAGAATGCGACAATGACACTGCGCAGGACGGATTGCTGAGCGGCCTTTTCGACGCCATTCTCTTCGTCAGCGAGGGCGTGCGCCCCTCGGTCGCCTATGACGAGCTGATCAAGGCCCGGGCCTATTGCCTGATGCCCAGCGCGCATGCTCTGGCGGGGCAGGGCGCTGTCAGCATGGCCCAGATCGCACAGGAACCGCTTGTGGGTCTGAACCGCCCGGTCGCATCGGCCTATTACCGCGATCTTTTCGAGGCAGGCGCGCATGATCCCCGGATCATCGCCTATGCGAATTCCACCGAAATGGTGCGCAGCCTTGTCAGCGCCGGTCGCGGGGTGGCCATCCTGAACATGCAGCCCCTGACCATGACAAGCTATACCGGCGAAACGGTGGTGGGAGTGCCGATTTCCGACGCACATGCCCCGCTGACACTGGCGGTCGGATATGAAAAGACCCGGCCCCGGCGGCTGGTGCAAAGCTTTGTGGATGCCTGTCTGGCGCATTTCAACACGCCCGGACCGGCGCAATGCATCCTGCGCAGGTGATCGCCTCAGTCGGTGACGCTCAGCTGGAACACTTCATGCGGAAAGAACTTCGCCAGCCGGATATCGGCGGTGCGGGCATGACCCTCCATCCCCTCCACCCGCGACAGGCGCGCGGTGGCCTCGGCCACACCGCGGGCCCCGTCGCGGGTTGCGCGCTGCCAGGTGACGGTCTTCATGTATTTGTGCACCGACAGCCCGCCGGTGTAACGCGCGGCACCTGACGTGGGCAAAACGTGGTTTGGACCGGCCGCCTTGTCCCCGAAGGCGACCGTGGTCTCTTCGCCCAGAAACAGCGAGCCATAATTGGTCAGTCGGGCCAGCCACCAGTCCAGGTCGCCACATTGCACATGCAGGTGCTCGGGGCCGTATTCATCGCTGACGCGCGCCATGTCCTCGGCGCTGTCACACAGGATGACATCCGCATAATCGCGCCAGGCGGCGGCGGCGTTCTGGGCATTGAGCTCGGGCAATTCGCGGATCAGTCCGGGAACCAGCGCCATCACCTGCTCGGCAAGTGCGCGCGAGTTGGTGGTCAGCCAGACCGGCGAGTTATACCCATGCTCGGCCTGTCCGACCAGGTCCCAGGCCACAAGGAATGGATCGGCCGTTTCATCGGCAATTACCATGCTGTCGGTGGGACCGGCGAACATGTCGATGCCGACCTGGCCGAACAGCATCCGTTTCGCCTCGGCCACGAACTGATTGCCGGGGCCCACCAGAATATCGCAGGACGGCAGGCCGAACAGACCCATCGCCATGGACGCCACGCCCTGCACGCCGCCCATGTTCAGGATCGCATCGGCACCGCACAGATCCATGGTGAACAGGATGGGCGCGGGAATGCCGACGCCGGGTTTGGGCGGGGAACAGGCGGTGACATGTTTGACGCCCGCAACCTTGGCCGTGGTGATCGTCATCAGCGCCGAGGCGATATGGCTATAGCGCCCGCCCGGCACATAACAGCCCGCCGCATTGACGGGGATGTGCTTTTGTCCGGCAATGAAGCCGGGGCGCACCTCCATTTCGCTGTCCACGATGGTGGCCTTTTGCATCTCGGCAAAGCGGCGGATGTTGTCATGGGCAAAGCGGATATCGTCCTTGAGCCGCTCGGGCACCTGCGCGCAGGCCTGGGCGATCTGCTCGGGAGTGACCATGGCCGGGCCGGTCCATTTGTCCAGGTCCGCCGCATAGCGCACCGCCGCCGCGTCGCCTTCAGCCCGGATGCTGTCAAGCATGCCCTGCACCAGTTCGCGCACATCGCCCTGGCCCTCTTCGGCGGCCATGGCCGCCTTTTTCAGATATGTGATACCCATCTGGCGCACACCTTTTTCAATGCAGACACGAGGTTACTTTTGATCCGCACGGCGGAACGCACCCTGTACAATCCGGTCAATGACCATCGCAACAAAGAGAATGGCGAACCCACCCAGCAAACCCGGCCCCTTGGCCGCAAACTGCAAAGCTTCCAGGATCACCTGACCCAGACCTCCCCCGCCGATCAGCGAGATGATCACAACCATCGACAGGCACATCAGGATGGTCTGGTTCACACCCGTCATGATCGATGGCAGGGCAAGTGGCAACTCCACATCTTTCAGCAATTGCCAGCGCGTCGCGCCAAAGGCGGTTGCCGCTTCCTTGATACTGTCGGGCACACCGCGCATGCCAAGGGCTGTCAGGCGGATCACCGGAGGCATTCCGAAGATGATGGTCGCCAGAATGCCGGGCGGGTTGCCGGTTCCGAAGAACGCGATGATCGGGATCAGGTAGACGAAGGCCGGCAATGTCTGCATCAAGTCCAGCACCGGCTCTGCAAAGTTATAGGCGCGTTTGGACTTGCCGAACCAGATACCCAGCGGGATACCCATCGCCACACACAGCACCACCGCAGCCCCCACCAGCGCCACGGTCTCCATCGCGATTTCCCAGTACCCCAGCAGCGCGATATAGGCGAGCGCGGCAGCCGTGAAGATCGCAACGCGCGGACCCGCCGCCCGCCAGCCCACCACCACGATCACCGCCATCACCACGAGCCACGGCGTCCCGATCAGCGCCACCGAAATCGCATCCAGGATCCGGCGCACCGCCAGAACGATCCCGTCGAACGCCCCAGCCCCGTTGCGCGCCGCATCATCAATCACCCCTTCCAGCCAGCGCGCCGTGCCGGAATAGACATCCGGATCGGCCGGGAACGCGGTGATCCACTCGCTGACCCCCTCGACCGTGAACCGATAGACGGTCAGCGGAATGATGATCAGCCCCAGCGCCAGCCCCAGAACCAGGTTCTTCAGAGGCCGCCCCGAAGGCACAGCCTGTGGATCGATCCGCCAGCGGCTGTACTGGCGTTCATAGGCGATGTTTCCCCAAAAGCCCTGGATCAGTCGCAACACCAGCAATAGGGCCAGACCGGCAAGCAGGATCATCTGCGCATCGCCCGCCGCAGCTTCGGCGGTTTCGCGGCTGCGCTCGGCCGAGCGCAGCAGGTTGTCGCCCAGCTCCAGAAACCGCGTGGGATCCTGCCCGGCCGCCTCGGCATCCGCCGCGCGCTGCAAGAACTGCTGCGCGCGCGCATCCTGCCGTTCCGCCTGCGCCAGAGCGTCAGCCCCCAACTCGCCCCAGGCCCCGCGTCCGATCTGCACAAAGGCGATGATCTCCAGGATGATGAAGGCCCAGAACATGCCCCAGATGCCCCGCGCCGCCGACCAGAACGGCCCCGCCAGGGCCGCCGCCCAGTTGAAGACGCGCGGAACCGCCCCGGTGCTGTCGTGAATCTTGTGAAACGCCTTGGCGTAATGGGCCGCATTCGGCCCGGTGAATTCGGCAATCGACCGGTCCAGAGCCTCGCGGTCCACCTCGATATCCCGGACTGCTCCGCTCGCGTTCAGGTTCGTCTCTGCCTGGCTCATCCCTTGCCCCCCTGAATGCCGCGCAAAAGCGTCGTCTTGGTGATGATACCCACATCCTGACCATCGCTTTGCACGATCAGGGGCTGATCACTGTTCACCGACACATCGATCAACGCGTCCAGATCACTGTCACCCGATACGCGCCGGGCATCGGCGGCAGGCGTGGTCCCGTTGAGCGGTTCCATGATCGTATGCGCCTTGACCAGTTTCAGCCGCGAAATCCCTTGCACGAACTCGCGCACATAGTCATCAGCAGGCTGGGTCACGATCTGCTCGGGCGTGCCGATCTGCACGATCACACCATCCTTCATGATCGCGATGCGGTGGCCGATGCGGATGGCCTCATCCAGATCATGGGTGATGAACAGCGTCGATTTGTTCAGATCGCGCACAAGGGTCTTGAACTGGTCCTGCAACTGCAGCCGGATCAACGGATCAAGCGCGGAAAACGGCTCGTCCATCAGCAGGATCTCGGGGTCCGATGCGAGGGCGCGCGCGATCCCCACGCGCTGTTGCATGCCGCCGGACAATTCCTTGGGCAGCCGGTCCTCATAGCCGGTCAGATCCACAAGACCCAAGGTATGATCAGAAATGGCCCAGCGTTTCGATTTCGGAATCTTGCGGATTTCCAGCGGATAGGCGACGTTCTCGCGCACGGATCGGTGCGGCATCAGCGCCATATGCTGAAACACCATCCCGATATGGGTCGCGCGCATCTGGCGCAACTGTTTGGGGTTCATCGCGCTGACATCTTCGCCCAGCACCTTGATCGACCCCGCCGAGGGTTCGATCAGACGGTTCACATGGCGCACCAATGTGGACTTGCCCGATCCCGACAGGCCCATGATGCAAAAGATCTCGCCCCGCGCGACGGAAAAACTCGCGTCGCGCACCCCGATGACAGTGCCGTATTTTTCAAGAGCCGCAGCCTTGGACAGCCCCGATGAGGCGGCATCCCTGATTGTATCCTTGGCCTTGTCGCCAAACACTTTCCACACGCCGGAAAGCTCGACCACATGTTCCGTCATGCGTTGGTCCTGCTGCTGAGTGTATTGCAAGGGATGCGGGCGAAAGCCCCCGCATCCCCGTCTTCATGGCCAGACCTGGCTCAGTTGGTCAGCCACTGAAGAACAACGTCTTCATTGTTGGCCACCCAGTCGCGGGCAAACTCTTCCACCGGGATGTCCTTGACCGACAGATCATAGCCGGCGGTGCTCAGAACTTCGGGCGGCATGAAGTAATTGTCGAACATGGCCGCCACTTCGGGGAATTTTTCTCGTACTTCGGCTGCATAATGCAGGTGCAGGGTCGCGCCTTTCCAGGCGGTCGAGGCCTGTGATTTCTCCAGCCATGCCGGATCATCGGTGGGCTGCACGATTGTCCAGGTCGCCGGATCGTGGGGCGGCTCTTCCAGGTAGACAAGGTCATAGGCCACGAAAATGAAATGCGGCTCATAGCAGAAGCCGATCCAAGGCTCATTCGCATTGGCCGCTGCTCCCAGCTCGCCCCATGCGACCGTGCCGTCATATTCCTTCAGCTCCATTGTCTGGTCATAGCCATAGGACTTGGCCCGGATCTTTTCGATCACCGTCGAGGCCCAGCCGGGTGCTCCGATCCATACTTCCGGCGTGCCGTTGCCGTCCTTGTCCAGAACCGCGATCTTGTCGGGGTCGGTCAGATCATTGATCGACGTGATGCCATAGGTGTCGGCCGTGTATTTGGTCACACACATGCCCTGAACCGCCTGAACGGGGTTCTCGTTCATGACCACCGATTTCTCGACGTTGACGAATTTCTCGTGCAGGTTGGCCTGGTTGGGCAACCACACTTCGGGGTGCACATGCATCGAGCCGGCATCCATCGCTTCGAAGATGATGGGGTTGGTGCCGTTCTGCAATTCGACCTCAAGGCCAAAGTTCTCTTCGATCACCAGCTTTAGAATGTTGGATGTCGCATTCGCGGCAGGCCAGTTCGGCACGCCCAGCACAAGATCCGCGGCCTGCGCCGAGGTCGCAGCACCCAGAGCCACGATCGCCGAGGTCATCAGAGCTTTCGTTTTGTGTAATTTCATAGTGAAGCCTTTCCCTGTTGAAGCAGTTTTTTTTGATCTGCACTGTCACCGCCACAAGACGGGCCGTGCTTTTGAGAACAAATGACGTTGTGCCTGACCCTAAACCCACATTCCCCAAGTAACTCGCTGATTTCGCTGTCCTGATGGTGATATTTCGCATAGAAATCATGGTGTT
>NZ_JBASXK010000075.1:0-37945 GCF_049276915.1 Aestuariivita sp.
TTGTAAGCGTATACGGGGGGGGCGAAGCGCAACGCTTTCCCAGTGACACCGCCAAAAACACCCGTTTCGTTTCGTTTCGCGGCAAACCCTACTGAAACAAGGGCCTGACGGTCCGTGAAACCCCTCTGAAACGAAACGGGGGTCGGACCCCATTTCGTTTCGCAGGCCAACCCCGTTTCGTTTCGGCACACCTTTCAAGGACATCACCATGAACGTGATCGAGCTGCCTCTCGGGCAGATCATTCCCTATGCGCGCAACCCGCGGCGCAACGACAAGGCCGTGGTGACGGTGGCGGCCTCGATCGCGGAATTCGGCTGGCGTCAGCCCATCGTAGTCGATGAGGCGATGGTGGTTCTGGCGGGGCATACGCGTCTGGAAGCGGCGCGCCAGCTGGGGTTGGAAACTGCCCCGGTGCACGTTGCCAAGGGGTTGTCGGAGGCCCAGGCGCGGGCCTTCCGGATCATGGATAACCGCTCGAGCGAGAACGCCGAATGGGACAACGACCTGCTGGGGTTGGAACTGGGCGACCTGCTCGAGGCTGAATTCGATCTGGGCATGACGGGTTTCACGGACGACGAGCTGAACGCGCTCCTTTCCGGGGTCGAGGCAGAGACAGCTGAGGATGCCGACGACGTGCCCGACGCGCCGGAAGACCCGGTGAGTCGCCTGGGCGATCTGTGGCTGCTTGGCCCACATCGGTTGCTGTGCGGCGATGCCACGGTGGCCACGGATGTCCAGCGCCTTCTCGGGGAGGCCAAGGCCAATATCTGCTTCTGCGATCCGCCCTACAACGTCGATTATGCTGGCGGTGTCGGCGCAGAGAAGGCTGGCAAGGGGCGACGGATCAAGAACGATGCCCTTGGTGACGGGTTCGGTCAGTTCCTTTATGACGCCTGTGCGCTGATCAATACGCACACGTCGGGCGCGGTCTACATCTGCATGTCATCAAGCGAACTGGCGACGCTGCAGAAAGCGTTTACAGAGGCCGGCGGGCACTGGTCGACCTTCATCATCTGGGCCAAGGATCGCTTCACGCTCGGCCGCGCGGATTACCAGCGGCAGTACGAGCCGATCCTCTACGGCTGGCCCGAGGGCACGAAACGCCGCTGGTGTGGCGCACGCAACCAGGGCGATGTCTGGCTGATCGACCGGCCTGCGAAGAACGATCTGCACCCCACCATGAAGCCGGTGGCCCTGGTCGAGCGGGCGCTTCGCAACTCCAGCCGCAAGGGTGATTTGGTGTTCGACCCGTTTGGCGGCAGCGTCACAGCTGATGGGGCATATGACACGCGTAAATGCCACGAGGCGATTGCCGCCAGAGGTGCCCATGCCGAGATCCCTCCGCGCAAGAATGCCAAGCCCTGGAAGCCGACGAGCGCCGGAGCGATTGCCCGAAACGAAGCGGTCAGTGCGCAGCAATATCTGGGCCGCACCTTGTGGCGACGTTGGAGCGGATACCACTGCCGAAGCCGCGTCGAAACGAAGATGCATTGCATGAAACTACTTGGCCAATCGCTGATGGCGAGGGACTTTGATCGGCAGGTTGCAGAAATCCACGTCCGCATCGCCGTCCTCAACCGCTACACGGCTCTTGGCATACCCGTCACTGAGCCTGTAGGCTGAGTCCGTATGGGGTAAGGGGAAGAGCGTCCTTCGCCTGATTTGTGCAACAAAGCCGCTTGGAGCAGGGGCTGGACTGTTATTTATTCCCAGAACTAACGCTCTTTCTCTTGCCGCAGTGAGAGTGATCGTTTCTAATAATAAATCTAACAATCAACTGTTTTGTACGTGCCGCGCCTCAGCTAGGCTTGGGCGATAAGGGGAGTTGGCTGAGATGACAGACACGCTGGACGATCCGCAGGTGTATCTGCCCGATCTTTTCGCTACACATGCGCGTCACTATCCGCGCAAGGATGCCGTCATTTGCGCGGATCAACGCCGCAACTGGGGTGATTTTGTCGCCAATATCAACCGGGTCGCAAATCACCTGATCGAGGCCGGTTTACACAAAGGCGACAAGGTCGCGGTGATGATGGGCAATTCGGTTGAGATGCTCGAGGCGCTTTTCGGGGTTGTGCGGGCAGGGGGGTGTGTGGTGCCGCTCTCTGGGCTTTTGACTGCTGATCAGTTGGAAACCCTGCTGGGCGACTGTGATGCGGTGGCGGCCTTTGTCTCGGATGATTTCCGCGCGCGGGTTGCGCCGCTGCGCGACAGGATCCCGGGCGTCGGAACATGGGTTGCGCATGGATTCCAAGAGCCGGGCTGGCAGACGCTAGTGGATATTCTTCGCGATGGATCGGCAGAAATTCCCGACGTGCGGCACGCGCTCACGGATTTGTTCAATATCATCTATTCATCCGGCACCACGGGATTGCCCAAGGGTATCGTGCAGACCCATCGCGCACGGCTGCATTGGGCATTCTCAAACGCCGTTGAAATGGGGTATGATGCAACCTCCCGCGCCTTGACGACCACGCCGCTTTATTCCAACGGAACATGGCTGACGATGCTGCCGGTGCTGTTTGCAGGGGGCACATTGCATGTGATACCCAGCTTCGATGCCGCTGCATTCCTTCGAGAGGTCGAGGAAAACAAGATCACCCACACGTTCATGGTGCCGGCGCAATATCTGATGGTGCTGGAACGGCCCGAGCTTGACGATACGGACCTGTCCAGCCTGCGTACGGTGCTGTCCGCCGGATCGCCTCTGCGGCGCGATACCAAACGCGCGGTGATAGAGCGGATATCGCCGGGACTTTATGAGATCTACGGGTTCTCCGAAGGGTTTGCCTGTATTCTCAAGCCGCATCAACACGCGGAAAAGTTCGATACCGTGGGGACGCCCGTACTTGGGTTCGAGCTGCGGATACTGGATGATGCAGGCAACGAGATGCCGACGGGGGAGGCCGGTGAGATCGCGGGTTACGGGGCTGGCATCATGCAGGCCTATCACAAACGGGGTGAACAGACCGCAGAGCTGATCTGGCGGGACGAACGCGGGCGGACGTTCATACGCTCCGGGGATATCGGGATGCTGGATGCAGACGGGTTTCTTAAAATCCTGGACCGCAAAAAGGACATGGTCATTTCGGGCGGCTTTAACGTCTTTCCCAGTGATGTGGAGGCCATCGTGGGTCAACACCCTGACGTGATGGATGTGACGGTGATCGGCGTGCCGCATGAGAAATGGGGCGAAAGCTGTTTGGCGCTTGTCATACCGGCCTCGGGCAGCAGTGCAGATGCTGAGGCGATCAAAGCGTGGGCCAATGAAAGACTGGCCAAGACACAGCGGCTGGTGAGCGTGGAGTTGCGCGATGAGTTTCCGCGCAATGCGTTGGGCAAAGTAATCAAGAAAGACCTCAGAGCGCCCTATTGGGAAGATGCAGCGACCTAGTTTTCGGCATCTTGTCGGATGGAGCGCACGAAGGCTTTGGCAATCTTGCCAGGTGGTTTTCCACCCTTTGGATTGTACCAGACCGGCACCCAATTCAGCGCACCAAGTAGCTGTAGGCGTAACAGAACGCGGTCGGTGCCGGGGGCCAGGTCAAGGTCTTCGAACAGATCGCGGAACACCTTTTCGTAAGCGCGGCGATGATCTTTGAGGCTCTGGTTCAGTTCTTCGCGGCCTTCGGCAAAGTTGGGTGAAATGATCGTGACCAGATTCCCGGTGCCCAAGAGCCCCTTGAGATGCGCGATCGCTGCATGTTCCAGCCTATCCCATGGGTCGTCGCCCTTGGCGATGGCTCTTTCGACACCCGCGATCATATCGTTGACCACACGTTCGTGAATGGCCAGCAGCATGTCTTCTTTCGAAGGGAAATGATAATAAAGAGAGCCGGGCAGCATATCTACGGAGGACGCGATGTCGCGCATTGATGTGCCGTCAAACCCTTGCCGCGCGATCAATTCGGCGGCGCTTTTCAACACCTGTTCGCGCTTGTTCTTGCGGCGTGGCTTTGCTGTCTTCTTACCGGAGGCTGTCGTGGCCTTGTCGGCCTGATGTGTTGTCATGTCACGGATATCCATGTAAGCGCCGTAAAACATAGCGAAAATCTAGCTCCCGCTTATCGTCGACGGTTCAGAGCCTGTTGTTTTCTACCGATTGTTTGTTTGAATATCGAGTGGAAAAAACTTAACCTGACCTGAGTTTGCTCAGGGAGGCACCGATGACCCAAGGCCACGCGACCCTTACCCTCAATGACATGATCGCCGAAATTGTTTTCACCAATCCTGACGAAGGTTTCATGGATGAGACGATGGAAGCGGAATTGCTGGCGGCGATTGAGACCGTGACGGGCGATCCCAAAGTCAGAGTCTGCGTGCTTGCAGGCGGTCAGGCGGGGGTCTTTATCCGGCATTACGACCTCAAGGTGCTGGCCCCAAAAGCCGCAGCGATGTCCGCGCGCGGCCTCACGTTTACCACCGACCGACCCGTGCCAGAGGCCCCGATCCACACCGCTATGCGCATGATGGAACAAAGCCATGTGATCTTTATCGGGGCGATGACCGGCACGGCGATGGGCGGCGGGTTTGAGTTGTCATTGGCCTGTGATCTGCGCGTGGTGCAGGAAGGTAATCATGAGTTTGGCCTGCCTGAGATCAATTTGGGTATTCTGCCCGGGGCAGGGGGCACCCAGCGGTTACCGCAAATCGTGGGCCAGTCCCGCGCGTTGCAGATGACATTGACAGGTCAGACCCTCAGCCCCGCGCAGATGGTAGAGTTTGGACTGGCCCTTTCGTGCGTACCCGACGCGCGAACCGAGGCGCTGGCGCTGGCGCAGCGTATGGCGCGCAAGCCGGCACAGGCAGCGGCACATATCAAACGGCTGGTGCGGCGGGCCGTCAGTGCCCGCGCGGATGATTTCGCGGATGAACGCACGCTTTTCTGCGATCTGATGGTGCAGCCCGACGCCGCCCGGTTGCTGGCCGAGGGTGCATCAGGCCAACGTCGGATAACCGACGAACCCTTGTAGTTTCGTCAACTGTCCGGCGCTTCGAGCAAGATCACCGAGCACGCCGCTTCATCAAAGCCGATCACGCCGCCGCCGTTCTCGGCCATGGCGATCCGGGCTTTGTCGGTCTGACGGTCTCCGGCTTCACGGCGCAGCTGCAGGGCCAGTTCGTGGATCATCGACAGGCCTGTCGCTCCGACGGGATGGCCTTTTGACACCAAGCCCCCGGACAGGTTTACAGGCAGTCGCCCGCCCAGTTTTGTCGCGCCGCTTTCAACCAGTTTGCCGCCTGCGCCATCTTCGGCGAAACCCAGCATTTCCAGTTGGAATATCTCGCAAAAAGACGTCGCATCGTGCAGTTCAACCATGTCAATATCCGCCGCTGACAACCCGGATTTGGCGTAGGCTTTTTGCGCCGCGATACGACTAAGGCCCGGTTCCGTCGGGTCGCGGTATTTGCCCCCGCTCAACACCGATCCGCGTACCTTGATAGCGCGCTTGCGCACCTCGGGCGGCTGGCGTTTCAGCACGTCCTCCGAGACGAGGATCGCCGCCGCAGCGCCGTCCCCGATGGGGGCTGCCATGGATCGCGTGATGGGCCATGAAATCTCGCGATCTTTCAGCGCTTCTTCGACGGGGACTTCAAAGCGGTACTGCGCTTTGGGGTTCATTGATCCGTGCCAGTGGTTCTTCGAGGCGGCGATTGCGATCTGTTCTTGTGTGGTGCCGTAGGTCTTCATATGCCACGCCGCCTGCATGGCATAAGTGTCCATGAACACGGTCCCGCCTGCACCGTTGGGATCGAAAGGTTTGCCCGCTTCGGCGCCGCGTTTGGCGTAATAGCTGTGCCATTCTTCCGGGTCGAGCTGGTCTATGCCACCCTCGAAAATCTCCATTGTGGCAGCGGCGTCGCCCTGAACGAATGTTTTTTCGACCCCGATCGCCAAAGACACTTCCATGTCGCCGGATGCCACGTCTTTCCACGCGCCGTGAAAGGCCATGGATGCGGTCGCACAGCCGCCTTCGACATTGATCATAGGTACGCGTTCGGGGAACAGCCCCTCGCGGACCAGCGGTGTAAAACAGACCTGCCCACGGATGTTGCGTTGCCCGAAGGTACCCATGCCGCAATTGCCAAACCACGCCTGTTCGATCGGGTCGCCGTTTTCCCAACCTGCGTCGGCGATCACATCAAGATAGGCCTCGCGCGTCAGGTCCTTGAAGCTGTCGCCAGGGCGTTTGCCAAAGGCGGTGCAGGACGTGGCGAGGACGTAAACATCACGCATTTTCATCTCCTGTCAGAAGGATTTTACCATCGCGGCCGCCGCGCCCTGCGTGGGCGACAGCGTCCTTGATCCGGGCGAGAGGGTATCGCGCGTCGACATCGGTCTGCAACACGCCTTCGGACAGTTTGCGTTCCAGAAACCCGTGCAGATCGCGCATCTTGTCGGGCGTTGCCGTGCGATACCAGTGAAACAGCCAGAAACCGCGCAGCGTGATGTCGCGAAAAACCACATCACGTGCGTCCAGTTGCGGGCCTTCGCCCGACAAAAGGCCATAGGTCGCGATGGTCCCGCCATCGGCGAGCGCTGCCCCAAGCGCGCCCGTCGCCGGACCGCCCACCGCATCGAGCGCCAATTTCGGGGCGCTAGCCGCGCCCTCCCGGATCGCCTGTCCCAGATCGACTTGACCGTCATCAACGAGGACAACATCGGCACCATCGGCCTTGAGTACGTCCA
Source organism: Aestuariivita sp. (assembly GCF_049276915.1). Taxonomy (NCBI): domain Bacteria; kingdom Pseudomonadati; phylum Pseudomonadota; class Alphaproteobacteria; order Rhodobacterales; family Paracoccaceae; genus Aestuariivita; species Aestuariivita sp. The sequence continues at coordinate 6,693 of NZ_JBASXK010000075.1, forward strand.
CCACATCCGCGCGGCGCACAATATTGACGGTGTGCAAACCCATCTCTCGTGCGAAGCGGATCACCATGCGGCCCACGTTGGAATTGGACGCATTCTGCACCACCCAGTCGCCGGGGGAGAGCGCGACAATATCTGTAAGCATCAGATAGGCGGTGCCGGGATTGGCGCGCATCAACGCCGCCTGTTCCGGGTCGGCGCCCTTGGGCGCTTTGGGTGCCATCCGTTCATGCAGAATGACCGTATCGGCCCAAAATCCACCACCCACCGGCAGGACCGCATCACCGACAGCCAGGCGTGTCACCGACGTCCCCACCGCGTCCACGATGCCGTAGGCACCAACGCCGGGGGTTGCGGGCAGGTCTATGGGTTCTGCGCCATACTTGCCTTCGATTGACAGCAGATCGGCGGGATTGATCGTCATCACCTTGTTGCGCACCCGCACCTCTTTGGGGCCGGGTTGTGGATCAGGCTCCTCGATAATCTCGATCACCTGGGCAGGATCCCCATGTTCGCGAAAGATGGCGCGTTTCATATTTTGCTCCGTTTCTTTTGGTCCCGCAGGTCGATAACACCGGGGGCTGTGCGCGGGTCGTCGATATCAGGAAAAATCAACCCTTTGCGGACTTTCTGTGTTCCGGTGCGGGGCAGATCGTCCACGAAAGCCACCCAACCCGGAAGTTTGTAATACGCGATAAGCGTGCGGGCGCTCTCGAAAATATCGCGTGCCGTTGCACTGTCTCGCGCGGCACCTTGACGGGGCATGACGCAGGCCATGACCTCTTCGTCGCGCATTTCGTCCGCGACACCGATCACGGCCACAGCTTCGACAGCAGGGTGGCTGATCAGGGCGTTCTCAACCTCAGCGGCAGATATATTTTCACCAGAGCGGCGGATGATATTTTTGCGCCGCTCGACAAAATGCAGCATGCCATCGGGTTCCTGCACGACCACATCGCCGGTGTGAAACCACCCGGACCGCCAAGCGTCGGCTGTGGCATCCGGGTTTTTGAGGTATCCGCGAAAGAACCCGCGGCGCGGGTCCTCACCCGGGGCCCGTACGACCAGTTCGCCCTCGGCGCCATGAGAGACGGGCGCGCCTTCTTCATCTACCACCAGGGCGTCCAGATCTTCGGACGGTTTGCCGAACGCGCGTGTATCGATGCGGCGTGGCTCGTGGCAATCGCCCAGAAAACGGCCCGTTTCGGTCATTCCCCAGACCTCGACCATCGGCACACCAAAGCGGTACTCGAATTGGCGGTGGAGTGTCGGATCAAGCCCTGCACCCAGTCCGAAGCGCAAAGTATGTGCCTGTTCAAAGGGGTCGGGGTCGCGATTGAGCATGATGGGGGGAATGATGCCAAGGTAGTGCATCGCCGTTGCCCGCGTCTGCACAATGTCGCGCCACCATGTTGAGGGATGAAACCTGTCAGGCAGGATCAGGCAATTTCCGGTCAGGATAAGTGCGGTCAGGGTATTGATGCCCGCATTGACGTGAAAAACCGGCAGCGGGACAAAAATGCGATCGGCACGCAGCTGCAGAGCCAGCCGCCCGCCGAGCCGCACGTAGGAAAGGCCGACGGCAAAGTGGTATTCATGATCGATCACGCAGCCCTTTGGCCGCCCGGTTGTGCCGGAGGTGTAGATCAAGGCGGCCTGTGCCTGACGCCCGGTTTCAGTCTGGTGCGCGGGTCCTTGCGGGGCGGGCAAGGGGGCATCTGACGCCTCGAGCACAGCTGGGATGCCCACAGCGGCTGCCACGCGCTGCAATTGCGTGATGTTGTGAGGCAAGCCAAGGGCCAGATCTGCTTCGGAGTGTTCCAGCAGATAGGACAATTCGTGGTCAAGGTAGTCCGGGTTCACCGGCACCTGTGTTGCCCCCAGCGCATAAAGCGCCAGTTGGGTGAAGATATGCTCGGGTCGGTTGTCCAGCATCAACGCCACCCGCCGTCCCGGACCATAACCTGCGGCACGCAGGCGTTCGATCCGGTTGTGGACTTCGACGCGTACGGCACCATAGGTGATTTCAAAACCATCCGGGTGATAGTCGCGTCCCTGACGCGCGGGGATGCACAAAAACGGCAAATCCGGGTGCATCTCTGCAGCGGCTGCGAAGGCTTCATATGCGGTATCGCAGCGCGCGGCCAATGCCTCGGCCGCTGTGCGGGCGGGGGCGCCATCTATCTGGTCTGGCAAGGAGGCCTTGGTCATTTAAACACCCATCCCACGGACCCACCTATCCCTTGAGGCGGACGGGGAGACGGCGCGTGCCACGTGGCACCATCGCGTCCAGCCACGCCGGCGGCTCGTCGGGGTCGAGTGCGAGATCGGGGAAACGATCAAAGAGCCGCTTTACTGCGACACGCCCTTCTTCACGGGCCAGTTTTGCCCCAAGACACAAGTGGATGCCCTGACCGAAAGTCAGGTGCCGGTTTTGCTGGCGAGAGATGTCAAACCGGTCAGCGTCGTCGAAAATGCGCGGGTCGCGGTTGGCAGAGTTCACCATAACAAACACGCGCTGACCTTCGCGCATCTTGCATCCGTGCAGTTCGTGATCTTGTGCCACCACGCGCACCAGCGCATTGGTCGGGCCGTCAAAGCGCAGCACTTCTTCGATTGTACTGTCGATCAGTTCCGGGTTTTCGCGCAGTTTGGCCCGCTGATCATCGTGGCGCATCAGCAGCAGTGCGGCGTTGCCAATAAGGTTCGTCGTCGTCTCGTGACCGGCAAACAGAACAAGGATGCAGGTCGCCACCAACTCGTCATCACTCAGCTTTTCGCCCGCGTCACGGGCATTGATCAGGTCCATCAGGAAACTCGGTTTGGGGTTGGCGGTGCGTTCACGAATAAGTTGGCGGAAATAGGTGGACATCTTTGCGCACCCGCGTGCGGCACGTGTGTATTTGTCACCGGAATTACGTGCCCCGCCGATAAAGACGGCCATGTCGTCGGACCATTCCTTGAAATCATCCAGCATGTCGCGCGGAACATCGAGCAGGTCCATGATCACAAAGGCAGGGAGTTGCAGCGCAAATTCACGGATCAGATCGACGTCGTTTTTGCCCGAAGCTTCGAGCCGGTCGAGCAGCATATCGGTGATCTCGACAACATTCGGGCGCATCTCTTCAATGGCCTTGGCGGTGAAGGCATGGCGCATGATGCGGCGAACGCGGGTGTGGTCGGGCGGGTCGCGAAAGGCCAGCCAAAGACTGAGATAGTGAATGATGTCTTTCAGCAGGGCCGCATCCGCAGGGGGCAGCGCCTTGTAGAACTGGATGAGCCGGTTGACCGAGAGGTGATCGGACAGCAAGAGATCACGAACATCGGTGTAGCGGGTGATGATCCACGACTTGAGCGATGGGCTCCAATGCACCGGATCCGCCTCGCGCAGCTTGGCGTAGACCGGGAAGGGATTGGCCATGACCGCCGGGTCGGACGGGTCGTAGACAATGTCCTGTGGTTGAGGCGTGGCTGTCATTTGGATATCCTCTCGGCTGTAGTGATTAACAACCAAACGTTTGTTTGAGCACATTACATGATTAGCTGCTGGAAGGCTCAATTTCAAGTAAGGGTGGAAAACGGATCAGTTCATCATCGCGTCCGGCAGCCACGTGGCGACAGCAGGGAACGCCGCCAAAAGGCCAAGCGTGAGCAGTTGCAGGCCAATGTAGGGCGTGGCACCACGCCAGATTTCTCTTGTCGAAACCTCGGGGGGGGCGACACCGCGCAGATAGAACAGCGCAAACCCAAACGGGGGCGTCAAAAAGGACGTTTGCAGGTTCAACGCGATCATCACGCCCAGCCAGACCGGATCGGCCCCCATAACGATTAGGATGGGGCAGAGAATTGGGACAAGAATGAAAATGATCTCAAGGAAATCGAGAAAGAACCCCAGAAAGAACATAAGGGCCATGGTGAACAACATCGCCCCGGTAAGGCCCGCCGGAATACCTGACATGAATTCCTTGATCGTATCTTCGCCGCCGAGACCGCGAAAGACGAGGGTGAAAAGTGTGGCACCGATCAGCACGGTAAAAATCATCCCCGTGATGCGCGCGGTACGAAAGGTCACATCCATCAGGGCGCCGGTGCGGAATGTCGCCGCGAGACTGACGATAATGCCAACGGTGACGACGCCCATCAGGATTATTCCCGCCCAGATCGCCATTTGTTCAGACATACTGTTGAACTGACGACCAAGGCGCATGTCGAATACCGACAGCAGGATTACGATCAAAACGGCGCTGATGACGGACGCTATCACCATGGGCCGTGCCTGCCTGGATTCGGTCCATGCGGCCAGAAACAGCGCACCGATTGCACCGACACCCGACGCCTCGGTGGGCGTGGCGACACCGGCAAGGATGGACCCCAGAACGGCGAGGATCAGCAAAAGCGGCGCGGCCAGTGCGCGCACGACCAGTTCCAATTTGGTCTCGGCATCCATTTCCAGACCTGCTGCATCCAGCCGGACTTCGCTGGGGGGCAGGGCGGGTGCGGCCGCCGGATTGCGCCACGCCAGCAAGAACTGCCAGGCAATATAAAGCCCGACCAGAAAAACCCCCGGCAGCAGAGAGCCGGCAAACAGATCAGCCACGCCGACGCTGCGGCCCGATGGATTGCCCATGCTGAGGTTTGCCTGCTGATTGGCAAAAGTCAGAAAATCACCAAGGAAAACCAGAACGATCGAGGGCGGAATGATCTGGCCCAGCGTGCCGGCCGCGCAAATCGCACCAGAAGCGGTGGAGGCGTCGTAGCCGTTGCGCAACATCACTGGCAACGCCAGTACGCCCATCGTCACCACCGTCGCCCCCACGATGCCGGTAGACGCTGCCATCAGCCCGCCCACCAACGTGGTCGCAATCAGCAGGCCACCGGGCCGCGCGCCGAATAGCTGGGCCATCGCGGTTAGCATCTGTTCGGCTACCTTGCAGCGTTCCAGCAGCAAACCCATGAAAATAAACAGAGGGGCCGCCACGATCACGGTGTTGTTCAGCACCGCCCAGACGCGCTGGGGTAAAAAGTTCAAAGTGGCGATGCGGAAAAACCCCATCTCGCCGGCCACAAAGGCAAAGGCCAGTGCGACGCCTGCCAATGTGAAGGCCACCGGAAAGCCCAGCATCAACATCACAATAGTGACGCCGAACATGAGAATGTCTGGATGGGCCATCAGCCAATCAATCATGTCAGGCGTCCTCGCCCTGGATCAGGACGTTGATCGCCCGGATCAGGAACGAAACTGCAGCCAGCCCTAGAAGAACGCAAAAGGCCAACAGACAGGTCTTGAGCAGCCAGACGTAAGGAATGCCCGAGATTTCCATCGAGGTCTGGCCCGTTTTCCACGAGCGCTGGACATACGGCAGCGACCGATCCCACATCAGCCACACAAAAGGCCCAAGCAGGAAAAGCGTGCCAAAGATGTCGATCACAGCTTTGCCCCGCCTTGACAGCATCGCGTAGAGTATATCGACGCGCACATGCTCGTTCTCTTTCAAGGCCCAACCTGCCAGCCCGACAGCAAGGACCGCAAAACAGTACCCCACCGCCTCAAACAGCCACACATGCCCGATGCCAAAGACATAGCGCAGTGCGGCATTGGCAAAGACGAATATCACAAGCGGCAGCATCAGGCAGGCAAGGACCTTGCCCGAAACGACGGTAATCCAGTCGATGAAATTGGCGATGGCGATCATAAATGGGGCCTGTCCTCTTAGCGCAGTTCTGCCCACCAAGCGGGCAGCACAAGCGCACCCGGACACAGGCCCGGATGCGCGCGTTGCAGGTCGCGGTCGCTTACGACTTGGTCATCTCGTATTGACGCGCCCGCGCCTTGTAAAAGGGCACTTCGGAGGCAACCGAATACTCGACCGCATTTTTCAGGTAGTCCGCGTAGCTGGCGTAGACTTCTGCCGCCATGTCATCGACTTCGCCCAGTTCCGCCACCGTTTCAGCGGACTTGAGTGCCAGCTCATCAATCACATCCTGCGGATACTCGCGCACATCGACGTTGTGTTCGTTCTTGAGGGTCTGGAAGAAGTTGGCGTTGTTATACGCCCAGGCCCCGCAGTTGACTGAATTGATCGCCTCGATGATGCGCTGAACGATGGCCTGGTTCTTTTCGCCCAACTCGTCCCAAACAGTGGCGTTGATAGCGATCTCGCCTGCCGAATTCGGCTCCTGAAAGCCCGGTGCGTAATAGTATTTCGCGTGCTGATAAAAGCCGGACACGGTATCAAGCCATGGCCCCTGCAATTCGGTTGCATCCAGCGCGCCCGATTGCAGCGCGGGGAAAACCTCTTGGGCGGGGATCAGAACGGCGTTGGCACCAACACGGCGCATCACTTCACCACCAAGACCCGGAATGCGCATGGTGATACCGCGCAGATCCTCTAGGCTGTTGATTTCCTTGTTGAACCATCCACCCATCTGAATGCCAGTCTGGCCACAGGTAAAGGGCACAACACCCACAAGATCGCGGAATGCTCTGTGCTGCAGGTCCTGCCCGCCGCCGTGGTACATCCAGGCCATGTGCTCGAGCGCGGTCAGACCAAACGGTATTTGCGAGAAAAACGCAGCTGGTTGCCAACTACCTGTCAGATAGACCGGGGTGGAATGCAGACAGTCTGCTGCCCCCGAGCCTACCGCATCATAGACCTCGAACGAGGCGACAAGTTCACCTGCGGCAGCGACATCGACGGTGAGTGCCCCATCGGTCATCTGTTCAAGATATTCAGAGAACTGATAGGCCATGGATGCAAGGCCCGGAAAGTTATGTGGCCATGACATGACCATCTGAAGTTTGCGATTCCCTTGTGCATAGGCTGGTGCGGCAAGCGCGGCAGGGGCCGCGACGGCACCCGTTTTCAAAAATGTACGACGATTCAAAGTCATGCTGTTCCTCCCAATTGGCAGCGTTTTGCGGAGAATATTCCGCGTTGCGTCACCGCACTGCCTCTATATGTAAGACTTGATTGATGCGTGCGGCGTTTGAGTTGCTTTACGAACGAGTGTGTGGCGAAAGTGGTTTTCAGTCAACCAAACGATTGCTTGGTAAAAGCTTTTGCGTCCGTCTGTTCTGGTGATCCTCCTGTTCCTTTTCGCGGTGGCGATGTCAGCCACCGATATTCTCGCGTTTCACTTCGATGCCCGCGCGCGCGCGATCCCAAGTGTCGGCCGTCACGCCTGCATCGCGCAGGATGTGTTTTTGCACCTTTTGCGTGGGTGTTTTGGGCAGATCATCAACGATACGGATGTAATGGGGCAGCATGAAATGGGCCATGCGGTCGCGCAGATAATCAAAAAGCGATTTGGGATCGATCACGCAGCCTTTTGCAGGCACGACAACGATCAGCACCTCGTCCTCGTTGTGCGCACTTGGTACCGGAACGGCGGCGGTCTCTGACACGTCCGGATGCGCGTTCACTTCAGCTTCGACTTCAAAAGAAGAAATGTTCTCGCCGCGCCTGCGAATGGCGTCCTTGATCCTGTCGACAAAATAAAAATACCCCCGTTCGTCATAGCGAAAAGCGTCGCCGGTATGGAACCAGCCATTGCGCCATGCCTCGGCTGTGGCTTCGGGGTTCTTGTAATACCCGTGGTTCTGGCCCCAGACCGTGTCGGTGCGCACGATCAACTCGCCCGCGACACCCGGCGCCACCTCACAGTCGTTTTCGTCTACAACCCGCGCGTCCACCCCGTCGCGCAGAACGCCGCAGGTGCCTGCCTCTTGCGGGTAGGGTTCCGACACCATCGGGGATGAGATTTCAGTCATGTTGAACGTGGTCCGCAGGGTGATCCCATGGCGTTTTCCCAACCTGCGGGCATCGTCGTTCCACGGCACACAGATGGCCTTTCGCAAGGTGTGGTCCTGATCATCGGGGCTTTCGGGCAGTTTGTTCAGAAAGGTGATGATCGCCCCCAGCAGCAGCGAATTGGTGATCCTTTCCTGACGCACGGTGTCCCAGAACGTGTCAGTCTTGAAATGCGTATCCAGATGGCACGAACTGCCGGTCCCAAGTGCAATGTTGAAATAAACCGTCCCGCCGACGTGAAACAGCGGCAAATTGACAAGGGTGTGATCGGTATCGTCGATATAATCATGCGCGACTGGACCCATTGCATGGCCCTGTATGTAGGACGACAACACCGCCTTGGACGGGCCCGTCGTGCCAGAGGTAAAGATGATGTATTGCGTATCCCATGGCTGTACCGGCTCAGGGATGCCGCCGAGGCCCGCTTTGGCCTGAAGGGCGTCAGCCCCGTGACAGGTCAACCCGTCAAGCTGGCCTGTCCCGTGCGTGACGATCACGTCCGTCAGCGCGCCGCAATCAATTGTTTCCAGCCTGTCCAGCAGATCGGCGTGGCAGATCATCAGCCGCGCATCCGACAGCTTGACAACATGTTCCAGCAGCTTGCCCTTGTAGGCGATATTCACCGGCACATAGACAGCACCGAGATAGTTCAAACCGAACCATACCAGCAACCCCTCGCGGTTGTTGGGCTGCCATGACAGAACGTGATCGCCTTTCTTCACACCCAAAGCCTGAAGGGCCGCTGCCGCGCGGCGGGTCTCATCCAGCGTCTCGGACCAACTCCAACGCGCGCCACCGTCAAAACTGACAAACAGATCATCGGGTTTGCGCGCCGCCCAATGTTCCAGCTGATAGGCCAGAACGCAGTCTTCGGCTGCCGGGATGCGTTTGTCATAAAACATGGTCTGTGTCCTTTCGTTTTGGCCTTTTCGTCTTGGCCCGTGCTCAGAGGATCTGATGCACCCTGTAGGTCACGCCTCCTGGGCGATCCCGGCCGATGCCGACCGACACGATGCCGCCCAGCCAGCTGTATTTTTCGGATGCGGTTTCAAAGTACGGAGTGGTCCGGAAATAGTATTCGTCCGCTTGCACGGGCTGTCCGGCGGCAATCCGGCGCATGACGTCGCGCGATCCATGCCGCGCGCCGCGATAGGTGCTGTAGATCAGCGCCCCGTCATCGGTTTCCAGCGTGATGCGCACATCAAGCTGAAAAACATGATCAGGGCGTTGGATCACCCAATCCCCCCCACCGGGCAGCACGCGACCCTTGAGGTGGGGGCCTTCGAAATGACCTTCGGTAACGTAGGCGATAAATCGTTTGCCGGACGGCGTAGCCCCGAACGCCGTGGCCGGGGCCACCTGCAGAGTCATTTCAAACAATAGCTGGGATGACAGTTCGGGGATTTCGCCGTTGGGCATGCGCGTCTCCTCAGTTGAACTCCGGTTTCAGAGCCGTTCAACGATGGTGACGTTCGCCAGACCGCCGCCCTCGCACATGGTTTGCAGCCCGTAACGCTTGCCGCGATCCTTGAGTGCATGCACAAGGGTCGTCATCAGTTTGGCACCGGACCCGCCAAGGGGATGACCCAACGATATCGCCCCTCCATTTATATTCAGCCTGTCGGGATCGGCGCCCGTGCCTTTGACCCAAGCCATCGGGACGGATGCGAAGGCTTCATTCACCTCAAACAGATCAATCTCATCGATCTTGATCCCGGCCAACTTCAGCGCCCGCGCGGTCGCCGCGATGGGTGTCTCCAACATCACCACCGGATCACCGCCCGTGACAGACAGGTGATGGATGCGCGCGAGGGGCTCGACTCCCAACGCCTTGAGCCCGCGTTCATTTACCACCATCACCCCCGCGGCACCGTCGCAAATCTGGCTGGCTGAGGCGGCAGTCAGCCGACCTCCTTCGGTCAGCAGGCGCACCTGCGACATCGCCTCAAGCGAGGCATCATAGCGGATGCCCTCGTCCTTTGTCGCGCTGTCGCCGGGGACGGTGCCGTCGTGCAGACGCTTTTTAACAGCGACGATCTCAGCGTCGAACCGACCCGCTTCGGTCGCGGCGCGGGACTTCTGGTGGCTCTCAAGGGAAAACTGCTCCATCTCTTCGCGGCCCAACTCCCATTTGCGGGCGATTTCCTCGGCTCCGGTGAACTGGCTAAAGAACACGTCCGGATAGCGCGCTTCCATCGCGGGGCTTTTGTAAAAACCCAGTCCCGCCTTTTGCGGCAGGTCCATCGGCGTACCGATCGGCACCCGCGACATGCTCTCCACGCCGGACGCGATCACCATGTCCATCGTGCCGGACATGACGGCCTGCGCGGCAAAGTGGATGGCCTGCTGGGACGAGCCGCACTGCCGGTCGACAGAGGTGGCAGGCACCGTTTCGGGCAGACTGGAGGCAAGCACTGCATTGCGTGCGATGTTGGTGGATTGTTCGCCGATCTGTGACACACATCCCATGATGACGTCATCAACACGCGCGGGGTCGGCCCCGGTGCGGCGCAGCAGTTCATCAATCACCTGTGCGGCAAGATCAGCAGGGTGCCAGCCGGATAACTGGCCGCCTTTGCGACCTCCGGCGGTTCGAGTTGCGGCAACGATATAAGCCTCGGACATGGAATTTCCCTTCTTGCGTGTGATCAGAAGGTGAGGATGGCCACGACCTGTCCGGTGTTGACGGTGTCGCCTTGTGCCACTTTGATTTCTGTAATCGTCCCGGCAGCGGGTGCGCAAATGGGGATTTCCATCTTCATGGATTCCACCATGACGATCGGGTCGTCCTCGGCCACCCGTTCGCCGACGTCGACGGGGATAGACCAGACCGTTCCAGTCACTTCCGATTCAATCTGGGTCGTTTTCATGGTCTTATCCTTGGCGAAAGAGTTTCAGATGGGCGAAATTGGCCTGTGACGGGGCGGCGCGGGATTGGTGCGCCGTTTCGGGCAATTGGCGAAAGTTTCAATCAGAATGCGCCGGGTGTCGCGCGGGTCGATCACATCATCGATGCCAAAACCGCTGGCAGCATCGAGCGAACTGGTCTGAGCCTTGATGTCTGCGATTAGTTCGGCCCGTTTGGCTTGCGGATCCGCTGCCGCCTCATATTGCTTGCGATAGGCAACATCGACGGCCCCTTCGATGGACATGGCGCAAATCTCGGCAGTGGGCCACGCGAGTGCGATATTGGCATCAAACGCGCGCCCCCCGCCCATTGCGTAATACCCGCCACCATACCCCTTACGCAGCACAACCGAGGCCAGCGGCACCGTGGCGATCCCCATCTCAAAAAACAGCCGCCCACTGCGCCGCCCCAACCCGGTATCCTCTGCCGCAGGACCGATGGAAATGCCGGGGATGTCGATAAGCGAAACCAGCGGCAGTCCGAAGGCATCGCACATCGCGATGAAATGTGCGGCTTTCTCGCAGGCAGGAACATCCAGAATGCCGCCCTTGCGCATCGGCTGATTGGCAAAGATGCCCACGGGGCGTCCGTTCAACCGCGCAAAGGCCGTGATCATATTGCGCGCGTAGCCGGGTTTCAGCTCAAACACGCTGTCTTTGTCCGCGATTGCGTCGATGACCTTTTTCATATTGTAGACCCGGCGACTGTCGGCGGGCACAAGCTCCAATAACGCGTCATCGCGCCTGACGACGGGGTCGTCGCAAGGCACGACGGGAGGCGCTTCGCCCGCGTTCTGGGGCAGGTAGGACAGAAACGTGCGGATCGCTTGCAGGCACTCTTCCTCGCTGTCCACAGCCAGATCCGCAATGCCTTGTTGGTCCGCCTGCCGCTGTGCGCCGCCAAGGTCTTCCTTGGTGATTTCGCCAGCGGTGCCCGCCTTGACCAGCGCAGGCCCGGCGATCCCCATGGTTGATTGGCCGCGAACCATCACCACGAAATCGCACAATGCGGCGTAGGCGGTAGGCCCGGCAAAGCCCTGACCCATGATCGCCGTCACCATTGGCACCCAGCCCGATAGTGTCGCCAGTTCGCGAAATACCGGCGACGCGGCGGCGAAATGGGCGGCGTTCATGCCGTCCTGAATGCGGTGTCCGCCCCCCTCCAGCAGCATGACCATCGGCTGTCCGCATTCACGGCTGAACTTGACCAGACGTCCGCATTTGGCATCCGCGACCGCCCCGATGGAGCCGCCCAAAACGGTAAAGTCCTGCGCCAGAATATTCACGGGCTTTTGGTCGATAAGCCCCGTGCCCGTGACCGCCCCGTCCGCAGGAGCGATCAGATCCCGGCTCAGATCATGGCCGCGGTCGGGTTCCACCAGTCCGCCGATTTCGCGAAAGCTGTCATCGTCGCACAGCATGTCGAGCCGTTCGCGCGCTGTTGCCATCTCCATCGCGCGGCGTTTGGCCACCGCCTCGGGGCGAGCCGCGTCGCCGAGCGCGTATTTTGCGGCATCAAGTGCTGCAAGTTTTTCTGCCACCGTTTCCGCAGCTTTTGCGGTGTCTTTTTGGCGGTCATCACGGGAGGTCATTGTGCGCTCACCTCTATGTTCAGCAATCTTTCCCCGGCGCTGACCTGAGCGCCGACGGTCGCGGCCACGTCCTGCACCACACCATCCACCTGTGCGCGTATCTCGTGTTGCATCTTCATGGCCTCGATCACGGCAAGTATGTCACCACGTGTCACCGTCGCGCCAGCCGCCACTGTAACGTCCAGCACCAGTCCCGGCATCGGGGACGTGATCTCGCCGCTACCTGCCGCATCGAATGTTGCGACGGGTACCGCGACACTGTTCTGGAACACGTGCACAATGCCGTCGCACGACAGCGTCAGCGCGCCCGGAGCGTCCCATAGATACCCCACTTCGGTGCGGCTGCCCGCAACCCTCAGCAGCGCGCGGGTGGGGCCTCGATCAAGCACCTCGATTTCGGTGGAAGCGTCATCACCCGTCACCAGGAACCGGCCATTGCGTTGTGGCGTTATGACCAGATCCTGAATCACATCCCCACAAACCATCACATAGCGGGCGGCCAGGGCGCCACCGCTGCCCCAGTCCAGAAGTTCGGCAGGCACTCCGATGCTGCGCGCGTGAGACGCATCGCGCTCGCAACGGTACAGCAATGCCGCGGCACAGGCCGCTTCGGTAAATCCTGCCACGGGTTCCGCCAGATCGGATTGTTCAAAAGTCTCTTCGATGAGGGCGGTTGTGGCCGCGCCCTCGATGAAACGCGGGGCTTGCAGTACGTCCACGAGGAAGCGCTTGTTGGTGGTCAATCCGAAAACAAGGCTGTCTTTCAACGCGCCCACCAGCCTGCGCCGCGCAGTCTCGCGCGTGGGTCCCCAGGCAATGACCTTGCCAATCATTGGGTCGTAAAAGGGCGACACCTCTTGTCCTGTCTCAGCCCCGACATCATAGCGCACCCCCTCGGCGGGTGCCGGATCCCACAGCGAAATGCGCCCGGTGCGGGGCATGAACGATGTCGCGGGATCCTCGGCGTAAAGCCGCGCTTCGATGGCATTTCCATCAAGCCTCAGATCGTCTTGCGCAAGAGGCAAAGGATGTCCTTCGGCCACCTGCAACTGCAGTGCGACCAGATCAAGCCCGGTAATCATCTCGGTCACCGGATGTTCCACCTGCAGGCGCGTGTTCATTTCCAGAAAGTAGAATGCGCCCTGATCGTCGAGCAGAAATTCCACCGTGCCGACACCGCGATACCCGATAGCGCGGGCCGCCTCCACGGCGGCACTGCCCATCATATCGCGCAAATCCGGGGTCATGACAGGGCAGGGCGCTTCTTCGATTACCTTTTGGTGCCGGCGCTGCACAGAGCAATCGCGTTCGCCCAGATGGACCGTGTTGCCGAACGCGTCGGCAAGGACCTGCACTTCAACGTGGCGCGGCCGCAGAATGGCTTTTTCAAGGATCAACTCGCCTGACCCAAACGCATTCTGCGCCTCTGAGCGGGCCGCTTCCAGCGCTTTGGGCAAGGCATCGACCTTCTTGACCAGCCGCATGCCCCGGCCACCGCCACCAGCCGCCGCCTTGACCATCAATGGGTACCCAATGGCCTGCGCCGCCGTAATCAGCGCTTGAGGGGTCTGATCCTTGCCCTCGTAGCCCGGCACGCAAGGCACGCCCGCTTCGATCATTCTGCGTTTGGCTTTGGCCTTGTTGCCCATCAGGGCGATGGCGTCTGGTTCGGGGCCGATAAAGACCAACCCAGCCTTTTTGCAGCTTTCGGCGAATTCGGCGTTCTCCGACAAAAAGCCATAGCCGGGATGGATCGCGTCCGCCCCCAGATCCCGCGCGGCCATCAGGATTGCCTCAGCCGAGAGATAGCTTTGCCCCGCTGGTGCCGGCCCAACGCAAGCGGCATCATCGGCGGCGCGCACATGCGGGGCGGCGGCATCGGCCTCGGAATAGACCGCAAGCGTGCGATACCCCATGGCGCGGGCTGTGCGCATCACTCGCAGGGCGATTTCTCCGCGATTGGCGACCAGAACGCTTGCGAAGGGCGTCATTGGGAGAACTCCTGTGCCCAGCTGGGCGGGCGTTTTTCGAAAAAGGCGGCGATCCCTTCGCGGCCTTCTTCAGACAGAATACATTTCGCAAATGCGCGGGCTGCACGGTCGATCTGCGCCTCGGCGTCGTCGTCGTCCAGCAGCACAGACTTGGTCGCCGCGACGGCACCGGGGGCGCAGCGTCGCAGTTGAGTTTGTATTTTTTGGGCTTCGGTATCGAGTGCCGCGGCATCCTCGACGACAGTTGAGACCAGACCCAGCCGCTGGGCCTCGATCGCATCAAAGCGAGGGGCCGTCAGCATCAGCGTTCGGGCAACCGACAATCCGGCACGAGACCGAACGTAAAGCGCGATTTGCGCTGGCGGAATGCCGAGCGTTGTTTCTGTCAGGGCAAACTTTGCGTCCCGCGTCGCAACCGAGATATCGCAGGCGCACATCAGGCCCAGCCCCCCGGCCATCGCGGCCCCTTCGACCAAGGCGACAGTCAATTGTGGCATGGTGTTGAGCGTGTGAAAGAGCTGCCCGGCAGCGCGGCTGGCAGCTTCGATATCTGCGTGGTCCGGGGTGGCCGACTGGAAATCTGCCTTGAACTCGGCCAGATCACCCCCCGCGCAGAAAGTCCCGTCTGTGCCGCGCAGAATGATCCCGCGCAACGATGCGTCGGGGCGTGCCAGCATCAGGGTCTTTGTCAATTCCGCGGTCATCTGCCGCGACATTGCGTTGCGATGGGCGGGGCGGTTGAGGCGGATCGTCAGCCAGCCATCATCGTTATCTACGCTAAGGGTTTCGCTCTGTGGCCATTGCTGCATCTTTTGTTCCTTCACATCCGGGCCACGCCGAAGCTGTTCGGCTTTACGGTGCGGCGCCGTGCCTCGGCGCAGGTCTCTAGTGCAAAACCCAGCACGCGGCGGGTATCGCGTGGGTCGATGATACCCTGATCCAGCATTTTGCCCGAGGTATGGAACGCATCCGACTGGCCATCGAAATGCGCGGTCAGCCGCTCTTTCTGCGCGCTCAAGGCGGCTTCATCCACCGGCGTGCCACGTCGCGCTGCGCTGCTGCGTGCGACGTGATCCATCGTCAGCGCCGCTTGTTGACCACCCATGACGCCAGTCGTGGCATTGGGCCATGAAAACAGGAAATCGGGCGCAAATCCGACACCAGACATGCCGTAATTACCCGCCCCGAAACTTGCCCCGATATAAAGCGTGATCCGGGGCACCCGAAGATTGGCAACGGCCTGTATCATCTTGGCTCCGTGCTTGATCATGCCTGCGCGCTCATACGCGCGGCCCACCATGTAACCGGTGGTGTTGCTGAGAAATATCACTGGCATATCCGCCTGATCGCACAGCTGGAAGAACTGGGCCGCCTTGGCGGCACCTGCCGGATCAATCGGGCCGTTGTTGCCCACGATTGCGCAGGCGCGGCCATAGATCGCGGTCTGAACACAGATCGTGGAGGCCCCATAGCGCGGCTTGAAGTCTTCAAAGACCGACCCATCCACCACGCGTGCGATGGCCTCGCGCACGTCATAGGTTTTGCGGTAGTCCACTGGCACCAGCCCGGCGATGTCGTCCGGATCGCAAAGCGGGGCGGCAAATGTGCGCGCGGCATCAGGCACACAGTTTTTGTTCCAGTCCAACCGCTTGACCAGATCGCGCGTGATCAGCAGGGCGTGGGCGTCATCCTCGGCACTATACTCGACAAGGCCCGATACGGTGGCGTGCATCTCGGTGCCAGCAAGCTCTTCCTCGTCCGTCTCCTCTCCGGTGGCCGCGCGCACCAAGGCGGCCGCCGCCAGAGACGCGCGTCCGCGCCCCTTGACCGAGATCACGTAGTCGCTCAACCCCGGCATATAGGCCCCGCCCGCTGTTGCGGGCCCGTGCAGTACGGCGATTGTAGGAATGCCCGCCGCACTTAGGTTCGCAAGCTTGCAGAATATCCGCCCCGCGTACGCCCAGCTTTCGACGGCGTATTGCATCAGATCCGCGCCCGCACTTTCAACCAGATGTACGAATGGCAGCTTGTATTTCATCGAGATGTCGAGACAGGCCTGTATCTTGTCGCTGGTCTTGGCCACGGCTGACCCTGCCGCGATGCCGCTGTCGTCCACAAAGATCACGCAGCGCGTGCCGTTGATAAATCCGATCCCGGACAGCGCACTGGCACCGGGGACAGATGTTTCGCGATCGTCGGTGTCCAGCAGGTAGTTGGCCAGCGCATAAAGCTCCAGAAACGGCATGCCGGGATCAAGCAGCCGGTGCAGGCGTTCGCGGGGCGTAAGTTGTCCGCGTTCGTCGAACCGCGGGCGACGGCGCTCTGACAGGGCTGCGGCGCGCTCTTTGATCTGTTGCAACTCATCCAGAAGGCCGAGCATGTCTTGACGGTTGCGCGCAAACGCGTCGCTGGTGGTGTCGAGGGTGGAGGCATAGGGGCTCATGACAGACGCTCGATCAGGTTTTGGGGGACGGTGATGGGGGTCTGTAACAGCACTTGTGCAAACCCTTTGCCCAATGCGTCATTGCGCAGGCTGGCCACGCCGCCGCCGCCCAAAGTGCGGGTAAGCACGAAGTTGATCGCTCCGGGACCGGGTAGGCTATAGCGGGCCACGTCGCCGTCGAGAACATGGGCGAAACGGGCGGCCACGCCTGCTTCTGTCAACTGCGCCCAGAGATAGGGCAGTGCATCCGGGTGGCGTGCAATGATACCGATATTTGCGGTGTCGCCCTTGTCACCGCTGCGACCCCAGGCGAGCTGCTCCAGTGCCACGGTCACAGGTTCACTGGGCGCGGCAGGCTCTGGTGGGGGCGAAGGCCGGGATAGGTTTGCAGGCTCAAATGGCGTGCCAGAAGCGACAGGGGCCGCCATGCGTTCTCCGTCAAGTTCGATCTTCAAAGGCACCTTGTCTTTGGCCATCAGGAACGAGAACAGTCGTACCAGTGGTGAGGGGCGGGCGCGGGTACCAAAGAACCCCGACAGGCCCGGTGGCGCGGACAGGCCCATGCCGGACGCCGCACGCAAAAAGATGTCGAGCCCGGCCTTGTCTGGGTGCCGGGCTGCGTATTTGACCACGACCTCTTGTGCGGCCTGCGCCATCGCGGCATCGCCCATCTGGCTCCCACCGCCGAGGACTTCCACGCTTGTTTCCGTGAAATCGGCAAGGTTGGCAGCGCGAAGGTCCATCCGGGCGCGTGAAAACACGGCGTCACAAAAGGCTTGCGCCTTGGCCGCCGCGTGGCTGCCGTAGAACGTGGTGGTGGTGCCCGCGCGCCAGCCATCCAGATAGGTGGCCGATACTTTGTAGTTGTCTGTGGCGGCGGAGCCCCGCGCGCCAGTCAAACGCACGACATTCTCGGCCACTGCGTGCACCTTCACCTCAGAAAAGTCGCAGACCACATCCGCCACGATGTAGGCCTGCGGGTCGCCGATTTCATACAGCATCTGTTCTGCGACGGTCCCGATGGATACCAGCCCGCCAGTGCCTTCGGGCTTGCTGATCTCGGCCTCGCCGCCGGCATTCAGGGTGCAGATGGGATATCCGATGGTATCGAGGCTGGATGCGACCGATGCCCAGTCGGTGAAATTGCCGCCGGTCGCCTGCGTGCCACATTCAAGGATATGGCCGGCCAATGTGCCCGCGGCCAGCAGGTCGTGATCTTCCGGCTTCCAGCCAAAGGCATGAATGCAAGCGCCCAGCGTGACCGCGCTGTCGACGCAGCGGCCCGTAATGACGATATCCGCCCCCGCATCCAAAGCCTGCGCGATGGGGAAAGCCCCAAGGTAGGCGTTGACCGAAAACAACCTGTCTGCGGCGGGAAACGGCTCTGCGGTGAACATCTCGGTCGGGTTGAGGTCGGTGGCGCGGTCCATCAGATCGTCACCGTGCACGACAGCCACGGATAAATCCAACTCCATCTCAGCTATCATCGCCCGCACGGCATCCGCGCAGGCCTGCGGGTTCACACCGCCTGCATTGGCCACAACCCTGACCCGCTGGTGCGCGATTTCAGGCAGGTTCTGACGCAGGACAACATCGACAAAGTCCTTGGCATAACCCGCGCGGGCATCCTTTGAGCGGGCGCGCGCAAGGATCGACATGGTCACTTCTGCCAGATAGTCGAAGACAAGAAAATCGAGGTTCTGTGCCGCCAATAGCTGCGCCGTGGCTGTGGGGCTATCCCCCCAATACCCGCTCGCACCGCCAATTCTGATCTGCGATCTGCGCATTACCTGGCCGTCTCCCCCTCGGTGTGGTGTTGCGTCCTTGAGGCAATGAAAGCATACTCATTATAAATGAATCAAGCTCATTTTTGGGAATGGCAAGATGCAGGCAGTCGAATCCAAGACCCGGCGGCAGAAAGTCGAGGAGAAGGAGCGCACCATTCTCGCGGCCACCCGGCAAGTCTTTCGGGATGGTGACAAGGAGGGTGGCAAAGACGTCAAGATCGCCGCAATCGCCCGTGAGGCAAACCTCGCGGAGGGCACTGTATATCTGTACTTTAAGAACAAGCAGGCTCTGTTGATGGCCGCGGTCAGTGATTTCTACGATGAGCTGACCCGCGACGCGCAGGCCGCCGTGGCAGTGCAGTGCGACACCGGTACGAAATTGGCCAAACTCGCGCAACTACACTTTGAACGGGTGCTGGACGAATGGCCGCTGATCACCGAGGCCATGAGCCCATATCTGCCCTCACCGCAGTATCGCGAAACCGAGGCGTTCGCATTGAACCGACGATATGTCGAAGTCTTCGACCTTGTGGTCCGTGACGGGATCAAGCGCGGCGATATTCGCAACGATTTGTCAATTCCGGCCATCCGCAATGCGTTCTATGGCGGGCTGGAACATTGCGCCCGCAGTGCGCGGCTGCGCCTGATGCGATTGGATGCGATTGCAGAAGTGGATGATTTCCTGACGATCTTCACCGTTGGGATCATGGACAGGCCTCCCGCGTGCGCGGGAGAGGGCGCGCTTGATGGCGCCGCTTTGGTCCAGCAGCTGGAGCGCGTCATCGAGGGTGTAAAACAGCAAATGGACCGCGACGCGACCTGACTGCAGAGAACTTAAAACCAGAGGGCAAAAGACAATGGATATCAACGGACAAGCCGCAATTGTCACGGGTGGCGCTTCGGGGCTGGGTGGTGCGACGGTCGATATGCTGGCCGAGGCCGGTGCAAAGGTCACGATTTTCGATATGAACGCAGATCTGGGCGAGGCAAAGGCCCGCAAAGCAGGTGGCGCGTTCGTGCAGGTGGATGTCACCAACGGGGGCAATGTTGAAGACGCCATTGCAACTGCTAAGCGGCTGCATGGCACCGCGCGCATTTTGGTGAATTGTGCGGGCATCGGTCCGCCCGCCAAGGTGGTTGACCGCGACGGGATCGCCGCGTCACTGGACGCGTTCAATGCGGTCGTCAACGTCAACCTGTCGGGCACATTCAACGTGCTGTCGAAATTCGCCGCAGCCCTGCACAAGGCGGAGCCAATAGGCGATACGCGCGGCGTAATTGTAAATACCGCCTCCGTTGCAGCATATGACGGTCAAATAGGGCAGGCGGCCTATGCGGCGTCCAAGGGCGGGGTTGTAGGCATGACGCTGCCGGTCGCGCGCGAACTGGCGCGTTATGGCATCCGAGTGATGACGATCGCGCCGGGGTTGTTCCTGACGCCACTGCTTGAGACGTTATCTGAAGAAATTCGCGCCTCTTTGGGCGCGCAGGTGCCGTTTCCCAGCCGCCTTGGCGATCCGTCGGAATTCGCGCAGATGGTGGGCGCGATCATTGCCAACCCGATGTTGAATGGCGAAACCATTCGTCTGGATGGCGCAATCCGGATGGCCCCGAAGTGAGTTCTGAAAACTGGAAGCCGGGTCTTGAGAAGCGGTCTAATGCAAAAGTGGTTACCCTTGGTCAGACGTCAGGCTGAAAGGGACATCGCCCAGCCAGACCGGCGAATTTGCCAAATCGATAAAACGCTTTTCATCCGCGAGCAATTCACGCCCGGCAGCCCGTCCTTCGGCGCTGGTCATGGCCGTGTCCAGATCCTCGCGCGAGGCCCAGATCATTTCCGCAACCCCGTCGTAGGCGGGTGGGGCGCCGCGCACATCGGCAAGTGCGGTGCCCATTGGATCATCGATTGTATGGATCTGATTGTAAGCGACGAACCCCAAGACCGCGCGGTGTTTTTCCACAATAGGCCCATGCGTCTCGCGCCAGTAGGTCTGGAATTCTGCACGCGAAAGTTGAGGCTTTCGGCGCAGGCAAAACGTCAGTTTGATCATGGGTTCCGTTCCTTTTTTCTGATCCGATTGTGGACTTTAACAGCCAATGCTTGACACATCTAGCATAACAAGTGATCGTTAGGTTAAATCATGTTCCTGATCTTGATTTTCTTGCAATGCCGTTGGTCCAGGACGGTGTAACTCGAGACTGGGAGCGGGAAGTCAGCGCCGCGATCTGGGCCGTTTATCTGTATTGTTTGGCAACTGGGGATGTTGACGTTTATGAGGCTGCTTACTTTTATTTCCGTTGGCCGAGATGCTGAAAATGACCCTGTTGGACGTGCAATCGAACGTACGTGTTACAGTACGGGAGACGTGTCGGCATGACCGAGGCGAGTGGACCGCAATCGTTCATGCGATCAAAAGACAGCCTCCTGTCGCAGGAAGTGATTGTCATGTTAGTCACGCTGTTTTTATGCGTCATTTTCGCGGTGACCCTTCCGGGATTTGCGACACTCGGCAACCTTCTGACCATGAGCAACAGTGTCGCGATCCTTGGTATGCTGAGCCTTGGCATGGGCGTTGTGGTGATTGGCCGGGGGCTTGATCTGTCGCAGATCACGGCGATGGCGGTCAGCGCAGCCATTGTGTGCCAGATGATCGGGTCCGGGTATCCGATACTTGTGGCATTGCTGGCCGGACTGGCCGTGGCATTGGCGATCGGGATTGCAAACGGCCTGATCATCGCGTTCATCGAGATCCCGGCACTTTTCACGACATTGGCCAGCGGTTTACTGGTCTACGGCATTGCGCGGATCACCGTTCTTGATGGGTTCATCAGCTATATTCCGAATGGGAACGATGCGTTTCTATACCTTGGGCAAGGGCGCCTGTTCGGCATTCCATTCCCGGTGATTGTATTCATCATTCTGGCAGTTTTGGTGCATTTCATGCTGTCGCGCACCAGCGTCGGGCGATTCATTTACGCACATGGGGACAACGCGGACACCGCGCGGCTGTCCGGGATCCCAGTACGGCCGCTTACCGTTTTCGAGTACTGCGTCAGCGCGGTCATCGGCTTTTTGGCGGGACTTGTCATGGCCGCAATGAACGCCAGCATGAATACGCAGGTGATCAATTCAACGCTGATTTTCGATGTCATTTTGGTGGTGGTGCTGGGCGGGATCTCTTTGGTTGGCGGGCGCGGCAGCGTCTGGAGCGTCGTTGTCGGGGCCGCGCTGATCGGCACGCTGCTGAACGGGATGATCATCATGAACCTCGACAGTAATTTGCAAAGCATCATCAAAGGGTTGGTGTTGTTGGGTGCGATCCTGCTGGACAACTTCCTGCACCCCAGAAACGAAGAAACCGCACGGCAAGGTGACTGAGCGGACAACACGAAGGCCAAATGGCCGATTGAAAAACACGGAGGAGAAACGATTGACCAAGAAAAATGTAATGTCCCGACTGATAAAGAGTATTCCCGCAGTCGCAGCACTTGTTGTTGCAGGTGGTTTTGCTGCTGACGCGCAGCAACTGGCGGGCGGTAAAAGCTCGGCTGAATTGCGCGAGCTGGTCGATTCAAAACTGGCGGGCAAGACTGTGGCGTGGATGCCCACAACTCTTGGTTTTCCGCTGACGGACATGTGGACCCACGTCATGCAGCAAGAAGCGGACCAGATGGGTATGACACTAGACGTGCGTGATCCGGGCTGGAACCCCGATACCATGGTGCAAATCGTCAACTCGCTGATCGCTGACAAGCCTGATGTCATGATCGTGCATAACTTCAATGTCCAGCTGCTGGCCAAGCAACTGAAAAAGGCGGAAGAAGCCGGGATTCACGTCGTTCAGGTCAACATGGTCTCGAACTACAAGACAGGTGCCTATGTCGGTGCGGATTGGGGTCAGATCGGCCGTCTGGTCGGTGAAGACGTCGTGCAGGCTTGCGGTGCGAACAGCGGTTCATCCGGCAAGGTTGCCGTGGTGCAGGGGGATCTGACCTCGGCTGCGAGCATCGAACAACTTGCCGGCTTCAAAGAGGCACTTGCTGCGGACCCGTCGATCAATATCGTGTCTGAACAGGACGCGGCATGGGATGCCAGCAAGGCCAACACCATTACCGCCACGGTGCTGCAACAACATCCTGATCTGTGTGCGACGTTCGGGTTCTGGGGCACCATGCAAAACGGTGCGGCACAGGCCGTGAAGGCGGCGGGCAAGACCGATCAGGTCAAAGTCTACGCATCGGGCGAGGGAAACCGTCAGGACTGCACCAATGTTGACGACGGGTTGTTCTACAAGTTCCTGAACTACAGCGCGCCCAAGCAGGGCGAAGCCATCATGTCCGCCGTCAGCTTTATGCTGCAATCGGGCCTTGCGCCGACCGACATTCGCATGGCGCACTACAGCCGCCCGTTCTGGGTGACCAAGGACAACGTCGATGCGTCCATGTGCTTTGACGTACCGGGCTAAGAGCTGAACAGTACACCTGAGGGAAAGCGCGCGGCGCTTTCCCAATCCATCCCGAACGGCCTGATATCATTGGAATCCCAAATGACCGCTCGCACATCCGCCAGCTCTCGGTTGCACGATCTGCGATCGCGCTTCTCATTCCGCATCTTTTTGTCAGATCTGCTGTCAAAGTCGTGGATGGAACCTGCGATTCCCTTCGCGATCATGGTGGCGCTGATCACCTATTTCTCGTTGACGGTGCCGAACTATGCCACGGCCTATAATCTGGTCGAACTGCCCCGGCAGTTTGCGGAGTTTGGTTTTGTCGCGATTGCCATGGCGATTGTCATCATCTCGGGCGGTATTGACCTGAGCGTTGGTGCGATTGTCGGAATCGTCAATCTGGTCGCACTTCTGTTGATCAGTGTGTTTGAATTGCCCGTCGCTGTCGTCTTCGGTGCCAGTGTCGTGTGCGGTGCCGTTCTGGGGGGCTTTAACGGGTTCCTGATCGGCTACCTCAAGGCGCGGCCGTTTTTGACCACGATGGTCACACTGATCATTTACCGCGCCATCGTCGAGATCATCAATAAGGCCTATGCGGTCGAAATCGCCACCGCTTGGGTGGATAACGCAGCGTGGGATTTTCTCGGTGATGGTCTCATTTTGGGAGTGCCGGTCAATGTCGTGATCCTCGTGATCGTGGCTCTTGTCGGACATTTCTTCCTGCGCAATTCGCGGCCCGGCTGGCACATCATGTCCATCGGCTCCAGCCGCAAGGCCGCGCGCCATGTCGGCATCAAGGTCGAACGTCTGCTGTTCCTGACCTACGTCATGTCCGGCGTTTTGTGTGGGTTGGCGGGCGTTCTTTATGCGGCGCGCCAGAGCAGTCCGGGGACCGACACCGGCACAGGCTGGGAGGTCACGGCGCTGACAGCCGTGGTGCTGGGCGGCATTTCACTGGCGGGGGGCAAGGGCACGATTGGGCGTGCGATGATTGGTGCGGTGATTGTGTTTGTGCTGGTCAATGGTCTGGTCAGATTGGGCGCGCCGGGGCCTGTGACCTCGGTTGGTCTGGGGATGCTTTTGCTGGTCGCCGTCGGACTGGACGTGAAATGGGCCAAGAACCGGGCGAAAGTCATCCAGAAGATCTATGTGAACCCGACCTTGGTTGAGTTCGGGCCAATGCCCGAGATCGCCCCGGACAGTGGAACGCCGCTGGCGGAAAACAATGCGCTGAGTTCGGTGGACGCGATTGGACTTGACCGGATTCAGGGGCCTGAGGATGTGATCCTTGACCGGCAGGGCAGGCTATACGGCAGCACCCGCGAAGGCTGGATCGTGCGCTTTTCGGGCGAAGATTTCTCGGAGCGCGACGTCTTTGCCCGGATTGGCGGGCGCCCCTTGGGCATGGCGTTTGACAAGGACGAAAACCTGATTGTTTGCGTGGGCGGTATGGGTCTTTATGGCGTGCGTCCCGATGGCGAGGTTTACAAGCTGACGGATCAAACCAACCGGACATGGTACAAGCTGAACGACGATTCACGTCTGCGGCTGGCGGACGATCTGGATATCGCACCGGATGGCAAGATTTACTTCTCTGAGGCCACCATCCGCTATGAGATGCACAGCTGGCACGTCGATGGGGTCGAGGGGCGCGGCAACGGACGTCTGGTGCAACACGACCCGGCCACGGGCGAAACGCGCACCGTCGTCAAAAGCATGGTCTTTCCCAACGGTGTCTGTCTGGCGCATGATGGGCAGTCCGTACTGGTGGCCAGTACATGGCTGTGCAAGATTTTCCAGTACTGGATCGCAGGACCCAAGCAGGGTCAGATGGAGGTCTGGGCGGACGATTTCCCAGGCTATCTCGACAACATCAACCGCGCCTCTGACGGCGGCTATTGGGTGGCGCTTGTTGGCATCCGATACCCGGCCTTCGATCTGGCGATGCGCAGTCCGGGGTTCCGCTACAGGATGGTCAAGGAAATCCCGGTTGATGAATGGATTTTCCCGGGCGTGAACAATGGCTGCGTCATCAAACTGGATGCCAATGGCAAGCCGGAGGCGTCTTACTGGGATCCGGGCGGCGAAAACCATCCAACGATCACCTCGATGCGCGAGCATGAGGGGTATCTGTATCTGGGCGGGCTCGAGAACAACCGGATCGGCCGTCTGAAACTCAATAATGTCGATGAGACATGGACCGGATGGGAGTCCTACTGGGGCGACAAGCGGAGGGACGTGTAGCGATGTCGCAGATGCTCAGAACAATGCGCGCGATCCTCAACCGAAACAAGGATCAGCACTCTATTCCCGTCATGGATGGCAATATGTCACCCAACGATGCGCTGGACCGCTGTGCACAGGTTTGCGCGTTTGACGCACCGCCCGATGATATGGCGTTTGATGCGAACGGGGCCTTGCATGTCTCTGTTGGTGCGCGCGTTTTACGCCAGACCGCCAGCTCCGTTTGGGAGGAGGTTGCGACCTTGCCCGGCAGCGTGGGAGGGCTGGTGTTTCATCCTGATGGGCGGCTGCTTGCTTGCGTGGCGGGCGAAGGGCTTGCCTTGATTTCAGCCGGCGCGACCGAGTGGCTCCGAGAGGTGGGCGGGCAGACGCTGGGGTGTCTCACATCCGTCGCTGTCGCACAGGACGGTATGATCTATCTCACCCAGGGGTCCTGCCAGACCGGGCCGGAAGACTGGGTCGTCGATTTGATGCAAAAGAATGCCTCAGGTATGCTGATCCGATACGATCCTTCAGCTGACAAAACGCAAATTCTCTTACGCAAGCTCGCCTATCCCGCAGGGGTCGTGGTGACGCCGGATGATCAACACATCCTTTATAGCGAAGCTTGGGCACATACGCTGACCCTTTGTGATCGCGACGGCGGCGCGCGCCGACAAGTCGTGCGCAACTTTCCTGGCTATCCGTCACGTCTGGCACCGGACGGGACGGGCGGATACTGGGTTTGCATCTTTGGTGCGCGTACACATCTGGTGGAACTTGTGCTGAGCGATGCAGACTTTCGCACCAGCATGATGGCCGAGATTGACCCCGCGCATTGGATCGCTCCGTCGCTGCGCGCAACCGGTTCGTACAAGGAACCGTTGCAGGGTGGCGGCATCAAGAAGCTGGGCGTGGTCAAGGCATGGGCCCCGCCGCGTTCTTACGGTCTGGTCGTTCGTATCAACAGCGAGGGCGATATCATGGAAAGCCTGCACAGCCGCGTTGGCGGGACATGCCACGGTGTGACAGCCGTGCAACCGCGTTCTGATGGGCTTTGTGTTTTGTCCAAGGGCCATCAGCGCCTTGTGCGTCAGCAAAGGGGCGATGCGGATGAGTGACAAAGATAAACCGATCATCCGTATCACTTCCGGCAGCAAGATCTATGGCGGTGTCCACGCGATTGAGAATGTGAATTTCGACATCCATGCGGGCGAAGTGCATGCGCTTGTCGGCGAAAACGGTGCGGGAAAATCGACCCTTTCGAAATCGATCGCGGGCACCATAAAGCTGACCCACGGCACGATCGAAGTTGACGGCGCTGCGATCACTTTCGAGAGCCCTGCCGACGCTCTCAGGCAAGGCATCGCGATGGTCTATCAGGAAACCAGTCTTGTGCCCACGATGACGGTTGCGCAAAATATCGAGCTGGGGAATGAAAAATTCTACAACAGTTTCAGACCCCTGAACATCAAAGCTCAACAACACCTGCAGTCGCGAAACTTTCATGTTGATCCTGCGGCCATGGTTTCATCGTTGGGGGCCGCACAACGCCAGATGGTCGAGATTGCCCGCGCGCTGCGGTTTGATGCACGGGTCATCATCTTTGACGAACCGACCGCCAGTCTGACACCCGAAGAGATCCTGCACTTTTTTCACCTGATAGAGGATTTGCGCAATCACGGGGTGGGCATTGTCTATATCTCTCACGCGCTTGAGGAATCTCTGCAAATTGCGGACCGCATCACCGTACTGCGCGATGGGCAGGTCATCGACTGCAAACCGGCGGGTGAATTTGACCGCGACAGCCTCGTGCGCGCCATGGTGGGGCGCGATGTCTCGCAAAGTCACTATGCGCGGGCGGAACACGCCACCGACAAGACCAATTTCGTACGTCGCAAAGTGCTGAGTGTTGAGAATGTGACCATGGGCAGCGCCGTCAAGAACATGTCTTTTTCGGTCTATGCGGGAGAGGTGGTGGCGATGTCGGGTCTGATCGGGTCGGGCCGTACGGAAATCGCCAAAGTTGTCTGCGGTGAATTCAAACGCAATCTGATCAACGGCGGGATGATCTATCTGCATGGCAAGCCGGTGCGCTACCGGGTGCCCGGTCAGGCCATCAATGACGGCATCGTTTACATCAGCGAAGACCGCAAGCAGAACGGTTTCTTTGAGACCATGACCGTGGACGACAACATCTATCTGGGCTGTCTTGCAACCCGGCTTGGGCGGCGGATATTCACCTCGAATGCGCAACGCAAAGCCTTGGCCGATGCTTGGGTCGACAAGCTTAACATCTCTTCGACCCACAGGGACGCAAAAATCTCGGAGCTGTCGGGTGGTAATCAGCAAAAGGTTATGATTTCCAAAGCTTTGGTGCAGGAACCTAATCTTGTTATTTTTGACGAACCTACGCGCGGTGTGGATGTTGGCACGATCCCCGTGATCCATCAGGCAATCCGCAATCTGGCACAGGAGGGCAAGGCGGTGCTTGTCATCTCTTCGTATCTACCTGAGGTGCTTAGCATTGGTGACAGGATACTGGTCGCGCGGCAGGGGCGGATCGTCGAAGAGTTTGATGCCGCCACCGCCAGCGAAGACAAAATCATGTACGCGGCCATTCATTGAGGCGCATTGCGCAGCAAACACCGTTTAAGGAATTGTGCCATGTCCATTTTTGAAGATCGCGTCGCCTTCATCACCGGTGCCGGGTCTGGCATCGGCCGCGCCGTGGCACTGAAGCTCGCGGCGGAAGGGGCCAAGGTTGTGTGTTCCGATATCAACGGTCAGACCGCGCTGGAAACGGTGGCGCTGGCCGAGGAATTGGGCGCAACAGCGATTGCCGTTGTGCTTGACACCTCGGATGAGGAGGCGATGAAGGAGGCACTTGCCAAAACGCGCGGCGACCTTGGGCGACTGGACGTATTCATGAACAACGCAGGCGTAGGCGGCAAAGACTGGGAGACAACGACTTCGGTCAATCTCGATGGTGTCTATTACGGTCTGATCCATGCCTGCCCGATAATGGCCGATCAAGGGGGCGGCGCGGTCGTCAACACGTCATCGATTGCCGGGTTGGGCGGACTGATGTGGGCCGAAGACTACCACAAAAACACCGAGCTCGTCGGATCGCTCAGTGCGTATGTGGCCAGTAAACATGGTGTTGTCGGGATGACCAAACAGTTCGCGGTGGCCTTTGGCAAAGCAGGTGTCCGGGTCAACGCAATTTGCCCTGGCTATATCGAGACGCCTATCATCACGACGCTACGTGGGCCTGAGGGTATGGACTTCCTCAGATCTCTGCATCCGATGGGGCGGCTTGGGTTTCCTCAAGAAGTGGCCGAGGTGGCAGCGTTTCTGGCCAGCGATGCGGCAAGTTTTGTGACCGGTGCCGCTGTGCCGGTCGATGGCGGGTACACGGCGCGATAGGGACGGCGTTTTGCTGTCTGCACGGCAAAGGGGCGACATTATGGGACGTTTGGACGGCAAGGTTGCGGTGATCACGGGCGGTGCGGGCGACATCGGCAAAGCGGCTGGCGAACGGTTTGCGAATGAAGGTGCGAACGTCCTGCTGGTCGATGTGGATGCGGAGGCCTTGGCCGCGGTCTGTCAGGAGATGGACAACGCGTATATCGCGTCTTTTACGGCTGACGTCACCCGTGCTGAGGATAATCTGGCGATGATCGCAGAAGCGACGCGGCGCTTTGGCGGGGTGGATATCTTCTTGGCCAACGCCGGGATTGAAGGCTCTGTCACTCCCATCACCGAATGTGATGAGGCGGATTTTGATCAGGTGATTGCTGTGAATGTGAAGGGGCCCTTCCTTGGACTGAAGGCGGCAATCCCCGCAATGATGGCGCGCGGTGGCGGTAGCATCATCATTTCCTCCAGCGTTGCGGGCGTGCGAGGGTCTGCAAACGCTTCCCCTTATTCAACCAGTAAACATGCGGTCATCGGCTTGATGAAATCAGCCGCCAAGGAAGTTGCAGCGCACAAAATCCGCGTCAACACAGTGAATCCGGCACCAGTCGAAAGCCGCATGATGCGCTCTTTGGAAGAGGGCCTGGCCCCCGGTCTGGCGGATCAGGTGAAAGCTGTGATGCAATCAAACATCCCGTTGGGCCATTACGCGACACCCCAGGATATCGCAAATGTCATGCTTTTTCTGGCCAGCGATGACGCCGCATTTGTGACGGGTTCGGTGCAAATGGTCGACGGTGGCATGATGGCGTGATGCCACCGCCTGAGCTGCACAACCCATTGCATCCGGGTCGGCATTGTCAGAAGAAATCTGCTTGAAGCGGGCAGGGCGACCACCTAGCCTTTCTGGATGACAAAACACTCCCCATTTCGCTACTTGTTCCATCCCGGATGATCACATAGACCCTCGTCGCTCTGCGTTTTTCATGGCAAGGTCGGTTCTGAGGGACATTTGGGACGGGGTTCGACCATGCTGATCCATCTTCACAAACAGGCAACGACGACACCAAAGGTAAGGGCGGCGATCCAGTCAAGCGATGAGCCTGCATCGACCCTGGCGGGACGCTTCGGCACGACGGAGCAGACGGTGTATAAGTGGCGTCACCGCGACAGCGTTGAGGATCGCAGCCACACGCCGCACCGGCTGCAAACGACGCTGACCCCGGCCCAGGAGGCCGTTGCGGTGGCCTTGCGCACGACGCTGCTGGTATCGCTCGATGACCTGCTGGCTGTGGTGCGCGAGTTTCTGAACCCGAATGCCTCGCGCTCTGGGCTGGACCGCTGCCTGCGTCGGCATGGCGTTGGAAACCTGCGCGATCTGAAGGCCAAAGCACCCAAGCCGAAGCACAGCGCCTTCAAGGCCTATGAACCCGGCTACCTGCATATCGACGTGAAATACCTGCCGCACCCTCTCGGGACATTGCTGCGCAATGCCCTGCCGGGCAGTGAATGGCCGATCAGAGTTCCCGCCGCTACCTTTTCGTGGCAATCGACCGAGCGACACGCTGGGTCTTCATCCGCGTCTTCAAAGCCAAGACAGCAGTCAATGCCCGCCGCTTCCTTCGTGACCTCGAACGCGCTTGCCCGCTACGCATCCGCACAATTCTTACGGATAACGTCCTATGCGCGGAATAATTGGCTGATTTGGCATCAGGTCATTGTCGTATCGAAGTGCCTCGACACGTTCATAAACTGGCTCAATTCGGCGATTTGGTCAACGACAGTCTCTCCCATAACAAACACAGAGTACGCTGTTGCGGCTCTCACCGTCCTTAAGACGAGATCATCGGGTCGCTAACACAGAAGGCCTGAACATTATCTACGAGGTCAGATGTCTGCCTCCACGGCCCTTACAGAGAAAGGTCCTTCTGCGATCAATCACCCCTCAAAGAAGGGGCGATAGGGCTCGCCATGTTTAATGATCCCGTGAACTGTGCGGGCCATTTTGGCGGCGATTGCGGTATACGCCTTTCGGCGCAAATGTGTGTTGTGGCGGTCCTTAGCGATGTAGCGCTCGAACTTATCCCGGAAGCTGTTGGTCCGCTGCAGAATGGCAACCTGACCAGCCATCCACAGGGTGCGGCGCAAGCGGGCATTCCCGTATTTTGACAGCTTGGTTTGGCCCCGGAATGTACCGGACTGGATGGTTGCAAGGTCCATGCCACAGAACTTCAAGAACTGGCGGTGGTGTCCAAAGCGGCGCAAGTCACCAGCTTCTGCGAGGATGGTCAGAGCGTTGATCGGGCCGATCCCAGGTATTGATGTCAGCAACTGATAGTCAGGTAGATCTTTGAGAAGCGCGATGGCGCGATCTTCAATTTGATTGCGTTGCGCAATGAGACTGCGGCCTTCTCCAAGCACCAAGCGGAACATTCTGATCGCATCAGAATCTGGGGCAACCGGCAATCCCACTGAAGACTTGGCTGTCTCGTAAATATCTGCAAGCAAACGCTCTTTCGCGACCTTGCGCCCAATGACGTCCCAAGCATCAGCGGTGAAAGCGTCTTTGCCCATTGCCGTGATAAGATGTGGTGATGGATAACGCTCAAGGAATGCAAAGAACCAATCACTGCG
>NZ_JBASXK010000076.1:0-65813 GCF_049276915.1 Aestuariivita sp.
GCGTCGTGCTGGATGAGGCCGAACTGTTGACCATTGCCACCCATCCGGATGCTCACCGACAGGGGCTGGCGCGCGCGCTGATGGACACATGGCAGACCGAGGCCGCACGGCGCGGTGCCCGGCGCGCGTTTCTGGAGGTCGCGCTGGACAATGACGCCGCCCGCGCGCTTTATGCCAGCTGCGGATACATCCGCACCGGTCTGCGGCCGGCCTATTATCCGCGCACAGGTGCGCGCGCTGCCGATGCCGTGATCATGGCCTGCGATCTGACCCAAGGTTAACATCTCGTTTCGCAAGCCTGATCTCAAGAATCGGTTGACCCTCGGCCCTGCCTGCGGCCTTATTTATAACGATCTACTCCGATCCGAGATGACCCATGGGTTGCGCCGGCCAAGGCTGCGGCCCCAATCAGAACCAACTGGGAGACTATTTATGACCTTCATGAAGAAAATCATGGGTGCCACAGCGGCCATCGCCCTGAGCGCAGGAGCAGCCGCCGCCGAGCCTGCCCTGATCTTTGACCTGGGTGGCAAGTTCGACAAATCCTTCAACGAAGCCGCCTTCAACGGCGCGCAGCGTTGGGCCAATGAAACCGGCAACAGCTTTCGCGATATCGAACTGCAATCCGAAGCCCAGCGCGAACAGGCGCTGCGCCGCTTTGCTGAATCCGGCTCCAACCCGATCGTGATGGCAGGCTTTGCCTTTGCCGATGCCTTGGGTCAGGTGGCGGGCGATTATCCCGATACGTCTTTCGTGATCATCGACATGGTCGTGGATGCGCCCAACGTGCGCTCGGTCGTGTTCAACGAGCATGAGGGCTCGTATCTTGTGGGCATGATGGCGGCGATGGCGTCGAAATCCAACACTGTCGGCTTTATCGGCGGCATGGACATCCCGCTGATCCGCAAATTCGCCTGTGGCTATGCCCAGGGTGTCAAAGCGGTGAACCCCGATGCGACCGTGATCGCCAATATGACAGGCACCACTCCGGCGGCCTGGAATGATCCGGTCAAGGGCTCGGAACTGACCAAGGCGCAGATATCTCAGGGTGCAGACGTGGTCTATGCGGCCGCTGGCGGCACCGGCGTGGGTGTACTGCAAACCGCAGCCGACGAAGGCATCCTGTCGATCGGCGTGGACAGCAACCAGAACTATCTGCACCCCGGCAAAGTCCTGACCTCGATGCTGAAGCGCGTGGATAACGCGGTTTTCGAAGCCTTCACCGATGGCCCCGGTCTTGAGACCGGCTTTCGCGTGATGGGTCTGGCCAATGGCGGCGTCGGCTATGCCATGGACGAATTCAACAAGGACCTCGTGGACGCGAACATGCAGAACGCCGTCGAGAACGCATCAAAGAAGATCGCGGCAGGCGACCTCACCGTGCATGACTATATGTCCGATGACAGCTGCCCGGTACTGACGTTCTAAGTCACGGATATGAAAGCGCAAAATCAAACGGAGCGGCAGGCGACTGCCGCTCCGGCCATTGAACTCAAAGGCATCTCCAAGGCCTTTGGGGCCGTTCAGGCGAACAAGGACATCTCGATCAGCGTGACCCCCGGCACGATCCACGGGATCATCGGCGAGAACGGCGCGGGCAAATCCACGCTGATGAGCATCCTTTATGGATTTTACAAAGCCGACGCGGGTGAGATTTTCATCGCCGGCAAAAAGACCGAGATTCCCGACAGCCAGGCCGCGATTGCCGCGGGCATCGGCATGGTCTTTCAGCATTTCAAGCTGGTGGAAAACTTCACCGTTCTGGAAAACATCATTCTTGGCGCCGAAGAGGGCCGCCTGCTGGCCCCCTCGCTGTCAAAGGCGCGCAGGGAGCTTGTGGCGCTGGAACAGGAATACGGGCTGCAGGTGGACCCGGACGCGGTGATCCAGGACCTGGGTGTGGGCAAGCAGCAGCGCGTCGAGATCCTTAAGGCGCTTTACCGCCAGGCCGATATCCTCATCCTTGACGAACCGACCGGCGTGCTGACCCCGGCCGAGGCCGATCAGCTGTTTCGCATCCTGCATCGTCTGCGCGAAGAAGGCAAAACCATCATCCTGATCACCCACAAGCTGCGCGAGATCATGGAGATCACCGATACGGTCAGCGTCATGCGGCGCGGCGAGATGGTGGGCCATGTGAAAACCGACCAGACCAGCCCCGAAGAACTGGCCGAACTCATGGTGGGGCGCAAGGTCCTGTTGCGGGTCGACAAGGCCCCCGCCCGCCCCGGTGGTGCCGTGCTTGAGGTTGAAAACCTGCGCGTCGTGGACGAGGCCGGGGTCGAGCGTGTCAAAGGCATAAATCTGACCGTGCGCGCGGGAGAGATTCTGGGCATCGCCGGAGTCGCCGGGAATGGACAATCGGAATTGCTGCAGGTTCTGGGTGGGATGCATCCGGGCATGGGCACGATCCGGGTGAACGGTCAGGCTCTGGATCTCACCGGGCGCGGCTCGGACGGGCAATCGCGGCGCGCGCGCGGCATTGCCCATGTGCCCGAGGATCGCCAGCGCGAGGGGCTGATCATGGAGTATCACGCCTGGGAGAACGTCGCCTTCGGCTATCACCATGATCCGCGCTATCAGCGCAACCGGTTGCTGATGGACAATGCGGCCCTGCGCGCCGACACAGAAGCCAAGATGAAGACCTTTGACGTGCGCCCGCCCGACCCATGGCTGAAGGCCAAGAATTTTTCCGGCGGCAATCAGCAGAAGATCGTCGTGGCCCGCGAGATCGAACGCAACCCGGATCTGTTGCTGGTGGGTCAGCCGACGCGTGGCGTGGATATCGGTGCGATCGAATTCATCCACCAGCAGATCGTGAGCCTGCGCGATCAGGGCAAGGCGATCCTTCTGGTTTCGGTCGAACTGGAAGAGATCTTTTCGCTGTCCGACCGGATCGCGGTGATGTTCGACGGTCATATCATGGGCGAACGCCTGCCCGATCAGACCGATGAAAAAGAGCTGGGCCTGCTGATGGCCGGGGTCAGCGGAGAGGCCGCCTGATGGAAAAGATGCCGCATTGGGCCGATGTGATCCTGATCCCGCTGATCTCGTTGCTGCTGGCGGCACTCCTGTCGGCCCTGGTGATCCTGGCGATTGGCGAAGATCCGGTGGCGGCGGTCAAGCTGATGGTGCAGGGCGCGCTGGGCTCGACCTATGGTTGGGGCTATACGCTGTATTACGCCACGAATTTCATGTTCACCGGGCTGGCCGTGGCCGTGGCCTTCCATGCCAGGCTGTTCAATATAGGCGGCGAGGGACAGGCCATGCTGGGCGGCCTTGGCGTGGCTCTGGTCTGCCTGATGATCCCCTGGCCGCATTGGTCCATGGCGCTGATCGCGGCGATTGCAGGATCCATGGCATTCGGAGCGCTCTGGGCGGCGGTGCCGGCCTGGCTGCAGGCCAAGCGCGGCAGCCATATCGTGATCACAACCATCATGTTCAATTTCATCGCAGCGGCGGTTCTGAACTATGTTCTGGTCAATGTACTGCGCCCGGACGGGTCGATGGATCCGGCCACCGCACGGTTCCCCGAGACCGTTCATCTGCCCACGCTGCATGACATGCTGGCCCCGTTCGGCATCGAGTTTTCGCGCGCGGCACCTGCGAACATCAGCCTGCTGGTCGCGATTGCGGCCTGCGTCATTGTCTGGCTGCTGATCTGGCGCACGCGGCTGGGATATGAAATCCGCGCCTATGGGCATTCGGAAACCGGCGCTTTGTATGCCGGGATCTCGCCGGTGAAGATCACCATGATCGCCATGCTGATCTCGGGCGGGCTGGCCGGGATGATGGCGATCAACAACGTCATGGGCGAGGCCGAACGGCTGGTGCTGAACGCGACCGAAGGCGCGGGCTTCATCGGCATCGCCGTGGCCCTGATGGGGCGCAGCCATCCCTTCGGCGTGTTCCTGGCGGCAATCCTGTTCGGGTTCCTCTATCAGGGCGGTGCCGAACTGGCGCTTTGGACCTCGATCCCGCGTGAACTTATCGTGGTCATTCAGGCGCTGGTGATCCTGTTCACCGGGGCTTTGGACAACATGGTGCGCATGCCGCTGGAAAAACTGTTCCTGCGGCTGAACCGGGGGCGCGGATGATGGATTTCATCACGATCATCCAGATCCTTGATTCCACCGTTCGGCTGGCCACACCCTTGTTGCTGGCTTGTCTTGCCGGGCTTTATTCGGAAAGGGCGGGGATTTTCGACATCGGGCTGGAAGGCAAGATGCTGATGTCGGCGTTTTTCTCGGCGGCCGTGGCGGCCATGACCGGGTCGGTCTGGCTGGGGCTGCTGGCGGGGATTGCATCCTCTCTGGTGCTGAGCGGGTTGCACGGGCTGGCCTCGATCACCTTCAGGGGCAATCAGCTGATTTCCGGAGTCGCGATCAACTTTCTGGCGGCGGGCATGACCGTGCTGATCGCACAGGACTGGTTCAGCCAGGGCGGGCGCACGCCGTCTCTGGTGGGCGGCGCACGGTTCAACCCGATCGAGCTGCCCTTTGCCGAAGCGCTTGCCCCCGTGCCGATCCTGGGTCCGATCTATGCCGAGTTGCTCTCGGGGCATTCGATCCTTGTCTATATCGCGCTGCTGGCGGTGCCGGGGACATGGTGGCTGCTGTATCGCACGCGCTTTGGTCTGCGCCTGCGCGCGGTGGGTGAAAACCCCGCAGCGGTGGATACCGCGGGCGTCAGCGTGGTCGGGTTGCGCTTTGCCGCGGTGGCGATTTGCGGTGTGCTGTGCGGGATTGCCGGAGCCTATCTGGCAACCGCACTGCAGGCCGGGTTCGTCAAGGACATGACCGCCGGGCGCGGCTTCATCGCGCTGGCGGCCCTGATCTTTGCCAAGTGGCGTCCCTGGCATGCGCTCTGGGCCTGCCTTCTGTTCGGGTTCCTGCAGGCTATCGCGCTGCGCTATCAGAACATCGACCTCGGAGCCTTTGTGGTGCCGGTGCAGGTGATGGATGCGCTGCCCTATATTCTGACTGTGGTGATCCTTGCCGGCTTTGTCGGCAAGGCGATCCCGCCGCGCGCGGGCGGAGAGCCATATGTCAAGGAACGCTGAAATCCGTGCGTGCCGCAAGGGAATGCAGATTGCAAACCGTTCCGAAATGTCGCAGGTGAACACCTACCCATAGTCAGTCGCTTTTCGTACACACATTAAGCGTTTGTAAAGGACATCGCCCCATGTTGATCTACCTGCCCATTGCAGAGGTGTCGGTGAACGCCTTTGTGCTGCTGGGCCTGGGTGGGCTTGTGGGCGTGTTGTCGGGCATGTTCGGCGTGGGCGGCGGGTTTCTGATGACGCCGCTTTTGTTCTTCATCGGCATCCCTCCGGCTGTGGCCGTTGCGACCGAGGCCAACCAGATCGTTGCCTCGTCCTTTTCGGGTGTTCTGGCCCATCTCAGGCGCAAGACCGTTGATCTCAAGATGGGCGTTGTGCTGCTGGTCGGCGGCCTGTTCGGTGCCGCGCTTGGCGTGTTGGTGTTCAACTATCTCAAGGCGCTGGGTCAGGTCGATCTGCTGGTCAAGCTTTGCTATGTCGTGTTCCTGGGCGTGATCGGCGCGCTGATGTTCGTTGAAAGCCTGAACGCGATCCGCAAATCCCGCGCCCGCGGCGGAGCCCCTGCCCCGCGCCGCAAGCAGCGCGGCTGGATCCATGCCCTGCCGTTCAAGATGCGGTTTCGCACATCGGGGCTGTATATCTCGGTCATTCCGCCGCTCATGGTCGGTCTTCTGGTGGGTGTGCTTGCCGCGATCATGGGGGTCGGCGGCGGGTTCATCATGGTGCCCGCGATGATCTATCTGCTGGGGATGCCCACCAAGGTCGTGGTGGGGACATCGCTGTTCCAGATCATTTTCGTGACCGCCTTCACCACCATGCTGCATGCCACGACGAACTTTACCGTGGATATCGTGCTGGCGGTTCTGCTGCTGATCGGTGGCGTCATCGGGGCGCAGATCGGCGCGCAGATCGGCGTCAAGCTGAAGGCCGAACAGTTGCGCATCCTGCTGGCGATCATGGTTCTGGCGGTCTGTGGCAAGCTGGCGATGGATCTGTTGCTGATGCCAAGCGAGCTGTATTCGCTGGGCAGCCCCGGGGGCGGTCACTGATGCGCTTCTGGCTGGCTCTCTGCGTGATCCTTGCCCCTCTGAGCGTCTGGGCCGAAGAGGTCGTGCTGGGCCTGTCGCGCGACCAGGTGTCGATCACCACAAGGTTCGAAGGCTCAGACATCCTGATCTTTGGCGCGGTCAAACGCGAAAAGCCGATTCCGGAGGGTCCCGAACTGGATGTGATCGTGACCGTCGAAGGACCCTCTGAAGCGGTCATGGTGCGCCGCAAGGAAAACCGCTTTGGCATCTGGGTGAACACCGATGCCGTCGAAGTGGACAAGGCCCCCAGCTTTTACGCGGTGGCCTCGTCCGGCCCGCTGAGCAGCGTGTTGTCCGATACCGAAGACCTGCGCCACAAGATCAGCATCAGCCGGGCCATCCGCTCGGTCGGGGCACCGATGAATATCCAGGATTCCGAAAGCTTTACCGAAGCGCTGATCCGGATCCGCAAGGCCAACCAGCTGTATCAGGAGCTTGAAAGCCATGTGGCCGTGGATCAGCAGACCTTGTTTCGCACCTCGATCCGTCTGCCGGCCAACCTGACCGAGGGCGATTACGTCACGCGCATTTTCCTCGCACGCGATGGCGCGGTGGTGTCGGAACTGGATACCACGATCAATGTGCGCAAGGTGGGGCTGGAACGCTGGCTGTTCACCCTCTCTCGCCAGCAGCCGTTGCTCTATGGGCTGATGTCGCTGGCCATTGCCATTGCCGCCGGCTGGGGTGCCTCGGCGGCCTTCCGCATGGTGCGCGGCTGAGCGCAAAACGGTGCTTGCCGGCCCCGCACGCCCGGCCCTGTCCGAAATATCATTTGCCCGCCAAAGCGTTTGAACCTTGTTTATGAGAGCGCGGCACACTAAGTGAGGGGTGCGACGTTACCTTCATCGACGATTCTGCTCCTAACGGCTCAGCGTTTGCGATCTTGCAATGACCTAGCCGTACTGCCGCATTCCGTGGGCAGATTTTAAAGGAGAACGACAATGGCCAATGGCACTGTCAAATGGTTTAACACCACAAAAGGTTTTGGATTTATCGCCCCCGAAGGCGGAAGCAAGGACGTGTTCGTACACATCTCTGCGGTCGAGCGTGCGGGCCTGACCGGTCTTGCAGACGATCAAAAAGTGACCTTCGACATCGAATCCGGCCGTGATGGCCGCGAGAGCGCGGCCAATCTGCAACTGGCCTGAGCCTCATCCCCGCAAGGGGTGTCGAGCTTGAAAATCCGGACGGGCGTATCTGCAAGGATGCGCCCGTTTTCCGTTCAGCCCCGGCCGACAAAGGGCATCTTGGTGGCGATCACGGTCATGCTTTGCACATTTGCCGAAAGCGGGAGCCGGGCCATATGCAGTACCGATTGAGCCGCATGGATCACATCCATGGTCTCCATCGCGGGGTTTTGCGCCTTGAGATCGGTGATGATCTGGCTTTCGGCATTGCCAATGTCGATCTGCCCGCAGGCGATATCAAAGGGCCGCCCGTCCAGTGACAGCGACTTGGTCAGGCCGGTGATCGCGTGTTTGGTGGTGGTATAGCACACCGCCCCTTCGCGCGGGCTATGTGCCGAGATCGACCCGTTGTTGATGATGCGCCCGCCTTGAGGATCTTGCGCGCGCATGCGCCCAAAGGCAAGGCGCGCGGTGATGAACATGCCCGTGAGATTGACCGCAAGGACCTTGTGCCAATCCTCCAGCGCAAGTTCGTCAATCGGGGCCATCGGGCCGAACATCCCGGCATTGTTGAAGACCGCATCCAGATGCGGCGCGTCCTGAGCAAAGCGGCTGAAGGCCTGTTCCATCGCATCCGCATCGGTCACATCCGCAGGCAGGATGGTGGCGTTGTCATGGCCGGCGGCGACCTCTTCCAAAAGCTCGGCGCGGCGCGCGACCAGACCGACCCGCCAGCCTTCCTGCAGGAACAGCGTGGCGGTGGCGCGTCCGATGCCCGAACTGGCACCAGTGATCAGGATGGATTTCATTGGACTTCGTTCTCCAGTGTCAACGGGGCAACAGGAACCGAGCGCAGATCATCCACGCGCAGATCATGGGTGGGTTTGGACAGACGATTGCGCACCACCCAGATCAGGCGGTCCTGTGCGCGGGTGATGGCGACATAGGCCAGGCGTTTCCACAGAGGCTGCCCGGCTTCGGTGCGGCCCATGCGGGCGGCGACAAAGATATCGGGCGCAAAGACCTGCACCGTGTCCCATTGCGACCCCTGCGCCTTGTGGATCGTGACCGCCGCACCGTGCAGAAAGGTCGCCCCCATCCGCGCGGCAAAGGGAATGAAGGGCTCTTCCTCGTCGGGTTTTTCAATTTTCACGATCGAGGCCGCGGACACCCGGGGATCTTCGGCTCCGATCACATGCAGGCGCGAAAAGCCCGGTTTGTTCCCGGGGCCAAGATAAACGACCTGCGCACCCTTGATCAGGCCGCGCGCTTCCAGATCCAGCCGTTTCTTGCGGTGCTTCAGCGGCAGTTCGATCCCGTCGCAGATCAGCGGCTCGCCTGCCATCAACTCGGTCTCGGGCGCACCGTGGACGGCGCGAAAGGCATTGATCAGCCGGATGCGCGTGGCATTGCGCCAGACCAGCACCGGAGAACGGGCCATGAGATCGACTTCGACCCGCTGGCCCCAGACCACGCGCTCATCCTGCGCGGCCTTTTGCTCGACCATCCTCTCGAAATCCTGAAATTCAAGCTGGGGATCCGCCAGCGCATGGGCCAGATCAAGAATGGGGTTATCCTGTGTCTGGCGGTGAATGCGGCTGAGCGTGAGTTTGCGATCCTCCTTGAGGCTTTCAAACACCATCGAGCCGGATTGATTGACCGGGGCAAGCTGCGCCGGGTCGCCAAACAGCAGCAGGTTAGGGAAAATCTCCTGCAGGTCCTGGAACTGCTTTTCATCCAGCATCGACGCTTCGTCGACAAAACCGATATCCAGCGGTTCTTCGCGCCGTTTCCAGCCGGTGATGAAATCCGAGCCGCGCAGACCGGCGGCCGCCAATGCGCCGGGGATGGATTTGTTGGTGTCAAAAAATGCGTGCGCGCGATCCAGTGCCAGATCGGTCAGACCCTCGATCTCCGGGCGCTCGCCCTGCCCGGCCAGCCATTGGGCGATGCGCTCGTACTCCGGATCATAAACCGGCGTATAGAGGATACGGTGGATCGTGGTCGCAGGAACGCCGCGCAAGCGCAGCACCGATGCGGCCTTGTTGGTAGGCGCAAGGATGGCAAGCGTGCGGCGATCCTTGCGTTTGCGCCCCTCGTAATCGCCGGAAACCACGTCGACCCCGGCACCAAGCAGCGCCTTGTAAAGTTCCGCCAGAAGCAGGGTCTTGCCCGATCCAGCCTTGCCGATCACCGCCAGGACCCCCGCGCCCGCATCGCGCGGCGGGGTCAGCAGAGCGTCGTCCAGATCAACGCCGGCACTGCGCAGCATCTCAGCCACGCTGTCAAAGGCCTGGGCCTGATCATCAGAGAACGTCAACGCGGGTTCGGACATGGGCGCGACCCTACAGCCGCACCCGTCCGGGGGCCAGAGGTGTCAGGCGCTCAGGGCCACCTTGGAGCGGGTTTCCTCGCCAAAGGCGCGCCGGAACCAAAGCTGGGAAAGTTCCGGGGATATTCCGGCCCGTCTGGCCACGCGCGCCTGCGCGGTGGCGTCGAACTCCCAGATGCCCACACTGATCCGATCGCGGCCTTCGCCTTCGCTGCCCAGAATTTCAGGCCAGGAGCCGATGGCGCGATAGATGCGCTCCATCCGGCGGTCAAAGACGCCGGCGAAATGGCAGATGCCAAAGCCCCGCATGATCTCGCCCCCGCCCAGCATGAGGGCAGCCGCCGCGCGCGGACCTGCGTTGCGGGCAAGACAAAAGCGGGTGCATTCCCAGATCAGCGGGCTCTGGATCGGCCCGCCTCCGGTGAGATGGCCGAAGATATCGTTCACCATCACCGGCCCGGTGGTCGGCAGGAACCGCATTGATCCGCCATGGCCCCCGCCCGGCGTTTCCCAGATCACATAGAGCGGATCAAGCGCATCATACTGATCGCGCTCTTCGCCATTTGCATCGATCTGCACATCCCAGCCCAACCGGGTCGAAAACTGATCCGCACGATCGCGGAACATGGCACCTGCGAGTTTCGGGAAATGGTGAAGATCGTGACCATAGATATAGCGCAACATGCAAAGCCCCTGTCAGCCTGTGAGGCGACAAGGGCTATCGGGCCATGGTTAAGGTGCTCTGACAGGACCGTGCAAGGACAGTTAAGGGCGGATGAACGTCACAGCACGATCAGCCCGCGGCTGAGCGCGCGCGCGACCGCATGCGTGGTGTTGAGCGCGCCCAGCTTGAAGCGCGCGCTTTCGATATAGACGCGCAGCGTATGTTCCGAGATCGACAGCGAATTGGCGACCTGCGCGCGGTTATAGCCAAGGGCCAGCATCGTCATCGCATCCACTTCACGCGGAGAAAGAGGTTGGGCCGGATCGGGGTGGCGGTCCGGCTCGAACTCCAGCGCCTTTTGATTGAAGTAATGACCGATCAGGATCAGGTTGCGGCTGTTGGCCTCGATGAAGCGCGCCCAGGCGTCGTCATCACAGCAGTCATTGCAGGTATACAGCGCGAATTGCCCGTTGGGGCCGCGAATGGGGACAGAAAAGCCCTGGTTGCCCACGCCATATTCCCGGGCTTCGGCCAGAAAGGCGCGTGCGGCCTTGCTTGACCAGTCCAGACGCTTCCAGTCAACCGGGTGGAAATGTTGGTAGCAGCCCTGAATGACAGGATCGATCCGCAGGTAATTCTGTTCAAGATACCGCTGCCGCCAGGCGTCGGAATAGGTACCGCAGCCATATTGCTCACCGGCTGAATCCACCCAGTGATAAACCATGTGCTTGATATCAAACAGATCGCGCAGGGCCACCGAAGCCCGGTGCATGCCTTCCAGCTTATCGGTGGCTTCCAAATCCCTCAGGATTGCGTCCAGCTGCGATTGCTTTTCCATAGAGCTGCGCCGGGGCCCTTTCCTGATGTGACGCGATTTCCGCTGCGGCGATCAGGCCCGCATCGTCCAGATGCGCAGCCAGAGCAGCCAGATCATTTTCCTGAGCGAATGATCGAAGATCTGACAATACGTCCAGCACCCACTCATGTAACATGGATTTATCCCTTTAAAGTGGTTAACAAATCGTTAACACAACTCTAGCACGATTCTGGTATATTGTTGAATTCGCTGCTTTTCACTCCCCAGAAATAGTGGGGTCGCGGGTTTGCAACGCTTTGAACAGGCAAAACAAGGTCCCCGAAAACGCAAAACGCCCGCGAATCAGCCAAGCGATTCGCGGGCGCGCCGACGGGGCGGACCCCGTGGAGTGTTCAGGCGTTCAGAACGTCTTCGAAGGTGCGCAACCCGGTTCTGGGGGACTGCACCAGGACGGCCATATTGCCGGGCTTGTGCTCATTGCGCAGCATTTTCATATGCGCCATGGGCAGATCGGCCCAGGTGAACACTTCGGACATGCACGGATCCAGACGGCGCTCCAGCATCAGCTGGTTGGCGGCACTGGCCTGTTTGAGATGGGCAAAGTGGCTGCCCTGAAGGCGCTTTTGGTGCATCCACATATAGCGGACGTCAAACGTGCAGTTGAACCCGGTGGTTCCCGCGCAGATCACCACCATGCCGCCCTTCTTGCATACGAAGGTCGAGACCGGGAATGTGCTTTCTCCGGGATGTTCGAACACCATGTCGACATTCACGCCCTTGCCGGTGATGTCCCAGATGGCCTTGCCGAACTTGCGGGTTTCGGCGAACCATTCGGCATATTCCGGCGTATTCACCGTGGGCATCTGGCCCCAGCAATTGAAATCCTTGCGGTTCAGAACGCCCTTGGCACCCAGCCCCATGACGAAATCGCGTTTGCTTTCATCCGAGATTACGCCGATGGCATTGGCACCTGCGGTATTGATCAGCTGGATCGCGTAGGAGCCCAGACCACCCGATGCGCCCCAGACCAGAACGTTCTGGCCGGGTTTGAGATCATGCGGCGCATGGCCGAACAACATCCGATAGGCGGTGGCCAGCGTCAGCGTATAGCACGCGCTTTCCTCCCATGTCAGATGCTTGGGGCGCGGCATGAGCTGCTGGCTTTGCACCACGCTGAATTGCGCGAATGAACCGTCCGCGGTCTCATAACCCCAGATGCGCTGGCTGGGCGAATACATCGGGTCGCCGCCGTTGCATTCCTCGTCATCGCCATCGTCCTGGTTGCAATGCACCACGACCTCGTCGCCGACTTTCCAGCGCTTGACCTTGGCACCCACCGCCCAGACGATCCCGGCGGCATCCGAACCGACAATGGCATAGGGCGCGCGGTGACCATCAAAGACCGACACGGGCTGGCCAAGGCAGGCCCAGACCCCGTTGTAATTCACACCGGCCGCCATGACCAGGATCAGCACATCCTGGTCGCCGATCTCGGGCACATCCACGACTTCAAGCTGCAGCGCCGTGTCGGGGTTGCCATGACGCTCGCGGCGCAGAACCCAGGCATGCATCTGAGCGGGCACATAGCCCATCGGAGGCATCTCTCCCATATCGTAGAGATCCTTCTCGGGGGCTTCGTATTGAGCGATACCGCCATCCTGATCCAAGGCCATCAGCGCCTCCTTCATATCCAAGCTGTGCCGCGATGCGGAATCGCAGCTTTACGGGAATGGGATAGGAGGCGCAGCGCAATATTGCAACCTTGAAACCTGTCTTTTTGTAATTTTATAACCCTGCAGGCGCAGAAATTTCCTTTGCAGACGCAGAATCTTTTCGATTCTTGCTTTGGAACAAATGCCGGATGGAATTGGCATAGAACCGGCAGACCTCTTCCTCGTCGGGGTTGAGGCGGTATTGCTCGCCCTCTGCGATCAGGATGCCGCGCTGGCAAAGCTGGCGCAGACCGGTTTCGGCCGCATAATCGCGGTTGTTGCGCGGCAGGTGGATATGGGCGTTTGGCACTGTGTCCATCAACGCCGTAAAGGCCAGTTCCACCTCAGCCCGGCTGCGCGCGACGCCGTCCTGCATGATCCAGGCGGTCATGGGAACCGGCAACACCGGGACAACCTCGCCGATCCGCTTCATCAACTCGCGCCCCAGCGGCACGGTGAGGTCGCCCTGTTTGCCCGCCGAGAACGCCTTGAGCGACATCGGCGCACCAAAGCTGACCGCAGCATATCCGAACTTGTGATACCGCCCGGTCGCACGCAGCCAGATCTGTTTGAACGACTTGGCCGCGATCATCCCGATCGAGGCGTCAAACCGGCGCCGGGGATGATGCACGGC
The DNA here is from genome assembly GCF_049276915.1 of Aestuariivita sp. Taxonomy (NCBI): domain Bacteria; kingdom Pseudomonadati; phylum Pseudomonadota; class Alphaproteobacteria; order Rhodobacterales; family Paracoccaceae; genus Aestuariivita; species Aestuariivita sp. The sequence goes on from NZ_JBASXK010000076.1 coordinate 13,437, forward strand.
GGCCAGCAGGATGCGATCCTCAAGCACGCGGTCATAATTCAGCGCCACGGGGACAAAGACCACATCGCGCGTGTCCGGTCCGACACCGTCCGCTATGTATTTCAACAAACCCAGCTTGGGTGTCATCAGCTTGCCCGTAAGGCTCAGCCCGCCTTCGGGAAACATCGCCTGGGTGACCCCGGCTTCGGTGGCCAGACGCACATAGCGCGCCAGAACCGTGCGATAGAGATCATTGCGCGACTTGCGGCGGATGAAATACGCCCCCATGGCCCGGATCAGCCCGCTCAGCGGCCAGACCCGCGCCCACTCGCCCACCGCATAGGACAGAGCCGAGCGTTCGGCGGCCAGATAGGTGACCAGCACATAATCCATGTTGCTGCGATGGTTCATGACAAAGACCACGGTCGCCTCGGGGTCGATCGCCTTGAGCGCCTCTTCGTCGTGATGGCCAAGGCGCACGCGATAAAAGGCATTCGACAGAAACCGCGCAAGGCGAATGGCAAAGCCGAAATAGGCCGATGCCGAAAAGGACGGCACGATTTCGCGCGCATAGCGGCGCGCCTGCTCGAAGGCGACGTTATCGGGGATGCCCTGCTCCTGGGCATGTTTGACAATGGCCGAGGTGACCTCGGGATCATAGATCAACCGCTGGATCATGTCATAGCGCCGGGCCAGCTTGAACGGCTGGATCGGACGTTCCAACCGTTCGTTCAGACGGGAGACCGCCTTTTCCAACCGTCGCCGAAAGAACCAGCGCACGGACGGAAACAGAAAATGCGAAGCAAAGGTGACCACCGCAAACAGCAGGATCAGCACAAAAAGCCAGAGCGGTAGTTCCACGGTCGATGTCATGGTCAGACCCTTGCAGCAAAGCGTCGACAGGTAAATATGACATATCGGCAACCGGTACAGGGCAGATCATGCAGGAATGGACCATTCAAACCGGGATTCCGGTCGATCAGATTGATCGCGCCGCCAAGCTGTATTGGCAGGCGTTCGAAGGAAAGCTGGGTCGACTGATGGGGCCAGCGGATCGGGCTCATGGTTTTTTCCGAGAGGTGATGGACCCGCGATATGCTCTCAGCGCAGTGGATGAGAATGGCACGCTGATCGGGCTGGCGGGCTATAAGACCAGCGCGGGGAGCATGGTTGGCGGAAACCTGTCCGATCTGGCGCGCAGCTATGGCTGGTTCGGGGCCCTTTGGCGGGGTTTGCTGCTGTCGGCACTTGAGCGCGACATCGAAGACGGCGTGTTGCTGATGGACGGCATCTGTGTTGCGCCCGAAGGCCGGGGCCGCGGTGTGGGCACAGCCCTGCTGAGTGCGATCAAACAACAGGCCGTGGATCAGGGCGCAAAGGCCGTGCGGCTGGATGTGATCGATACCAACCCCCGGGCACGCCGCCTTTACGAGCGTGAGGGGTTTGTCGCCGTGGGCGAAAGCCAGACCGGGCCGCTGAAATGGGTTTTCGGATTTTCCAAAGCGACCGGCTTGCGTTTCCAGATCGGGCAAGCCCCGTAAATTGCCGCGTTGCGGCGAATTGACTTTGCCATAATCTTTCAAGTATCAGGCCCTAGACGCAATAAAATTGCCCACCCTGATTCACGAGGTTGCCTGATGACTGACGCGCAAAAAGATCGCCCCTGGCTGATCCGCACCTATGCCGGACATTCCACGGCCAAGGCGTCCAACGCGCTGTATCGCGGCAATCTGGCCAAAGGTCAGACCGGTCTGTCCGTTGCCTTCGATCTGCCCACGCAGACGGGCTATGACAGCGATCATGTGCTGTCGCGCGGCGAAGTGGGCAAGGTCGGCGTGCCGATCTGCCACTTGGGCGACATGCGCAGCCTGTTCGACGAGATTCCGCTGGAACAGATGAACACCTCGATGACGATCAACGCGACGGCGCCCTGGCTTCTGGCACTGTATATCGCGGTGGCCGAGGAACAGGGCGCGGATGTCACACAATTGCAGGGCACGGTGCAAAATGACCTGATCAAGGAATACCTGTCGCGTGGCACCTATATCTGCCCGCCCAAACCGTCGCTGAAGATGATCGCGGATGTGGCCGAGTATTGCTATACCAGTATCCCGAAATGGAACCCGATGAACGTGTGTTCCTATCACCTGCAGGAAGCCGGCGCGACACCCGAACAGGAACTGGCCTTTGCATTGGCCACGGCGCAGGCGGTTCTGGATGAATTGCGCCCGCGTGTCCCAGCCGAGGATTTCCCGGTTCTGGTTGGACGGATTTCGTTTTTCGTCAATGCCGGCATTCGTTTCATAACCGAGATGTGCAAGATGCGCGCCTTCGTCGATCTCTGGGATGAGATCTGCGAGGAACGCTATGGGGTCAGCGATCCCAAGATGCGCCGCTTCCGATATGGGGTTCAGGTCAACTCGCTGGGCCTGACCGAGCAGCAACCGGAAAACAACGTCTATCGCATTCTGATTGAAATGCTGGCGGTGACCCTGTCCAAGAAGGCGCGCGCCCGTGCCGTGCAACTGCCTGCATGGAACGAGGCACTGGGCCTGCCGCGCCCCTGGGATCAGCAATGGTCGATGCGGATGCAACAGATCCTGGCCTATGAAACCGATCTTCTGGAATATGGCGATCTGTTTGACGGAAACCCGGTTGTCGATGCCAAGGTCGAGGAATTGAAAAACGGCGCGCGCGCCGAATTGGCGAATCTCGAGACCATGGGCGGTGCGGTGCAATCCATCGAATACATGAAGTCCCGTCTTGTGGATTCCAATGCGGACCGGTTGAACCGGATCGAGGCCGGCCAGACGGTCGTGGTCGGCGTGAACAAATACACCACGACTGAACCCTCGCCTTTGCAGACCGAAGACGGCGGCATCATGGTTGTGGATCCGGCGGTGGAACAGGAACAGATCGACCGCCTGAACACCTGGCGCGCCGAACGCGACGGCGCGGCGGTCGCGGCGGCTCTGGCGGCTTTGCGCGACGCCTCGCAAAAGGGCGAGAACATCATGCCGGCCTCGATCGCGGCCGCGCGTGCCGGTGTGACCACGGGCGAATGGGCCGAGGAAATGCGCCGCGTCCATGGCACCTATCGCGGACCCACCGGAGTTTCCGGATCCGTGTCCAACAAGACCGAAGGTCTGGAGCACATCCGCGAGGCCGTGGATGCAGTCAGCGACAAACTGGGGCGGCGTCTGAAATTCCTTGTGGGCAAACCGGGGCTGGATGGACATTCCAACGGTGCTGAACAAATCGCATTCCGCGCGCGCGATTGCGGCATGGACATCAGCTATGAGGGTATTCGCCTCACGCCGGATGAAATCGTGGCCGCCGCTCTCGAGGATGACGCCCATGTGGTGGGTCTGTCTATCCTGTCGGGCAGCCATATGCCTCTGGTCGAGGACCTGCTGAAAAAGTTGGATGCGGCCGGTCTGGGCCATGTGCCCCTGATCGTTGGCGGTATTATTCCCGATGATGACGCACGGCGCCTGTTGAAAATGGGTGTTGCGAAAGTCTATACGCCGAAAGACTTTGAATTGAACGCCATCATGATGGATATCGTCGCGCTGGCTGACCCAAAGGCAATTGCCGCGCAATAGGTTGCCAATCAGATCTGACACAAAATAGTTCACGCAAGGGACTGTAAGTCCCCGAATTTCATCTGTATTTTCTTTGTTGTTTCGCGAAAGCCGCAAAAAGGAAAATCCAAGATGGCGATCGATCTATCCGGAATGAATCGAAAAGAGCTTGAAAAGCTCAAGTCGGACGTTGAAAAGGCCCTGATCTCGGCACAAGCCCGCGATTTGCGCGCAGCCAAGAAAGCAGCTGAAAAAGCTGCCGCTGAATTCGGCTTTTCACTGGGTGAAATATCCGGCGGTGACAGCGCTGCGGAAAAACCAAAGCGCGCCTATAAAAAGCGCAAACCTTCCAAAGGCACTGGCGTTGCGAAGTACCGCAACCCCGACGATGCCAAGCAGACATGGACCGGCAAGGGGCGTCAGCCCAATTGGTTCAAGACCGCGATGGAAAAAGGCATCGATCCCGCGACGATGGAAATCTGATACGCGATCGGATTGCGTGACCCCGGCTGTTCGCAGATAAAGGCGGACAAGACAAAAAGGGAGTCACGCATGACGATCCATATCGGTGCTGAAAAGGGCCAGATCGCGCCCACGGTCTTGATGCCGGGCGATCCATATCGCGCGCGATGGGCGGCCCAGACCTTTCTGGATGCACCTGAACTGGTGAATGAAACCCGCGGCATGCTGGGCTATACCGGGACCTGGAAGGGACATCCTGTCACCATTCAGGGATCGGGCATGGGCATGCCATCCCTGTCGATTTACGCCAATGAACTGATCCGCGATTTTGATGCGCAGACGCTGATCCGAATTGGGTCCTGCGGGGGTATGCAGCCGCATGTGAAGCTGCGCGATATCATTGTGGCGATGACGGCCAGCTCGATCAGCACGCCGTCTTCCGGCATTTTCCGGGAATTCAATTACGCGCCAACTGCAGATTGGGGGCTTTTGCGCGCGGCTGTTGCGGCCTGTGAAGCGAACTCCATTCAGCCTCATGTGGGCGCGATCTATTCCTCGGATGTGTTTTACGATGAACGCCCTGATCTGAACGCCGAAATGGTGCGTCACGGTATTCTGGGCGTCGAAATGGAGGCTGCGGAGCTTTATACGCTGGCCGCGCGCTATAACCGTCGCGCCCTGGCGGTGCTGACTGTTTCGGACCATCTTGGCACGGGCGAGGCCCTGCCCTCGGAGGATCGCGAGAAAAGCTTCGCAGATATGGTTGAAATCGCCCTGAGCGCCGCATTCGCCTGACGCGCCGGCATCCCAAAGCAAGACGCAGGATTGTGCAGCACAAGGCTTTGCCAGAAGCCGCCCCTGCTATTGGCCATGGGTGCCGATATATGCGTTGCGCTCCGGAGAACTCCACCCCGCGAGCGCCCCATCCGCCGGGGCGAAGACCTCGACCAGAAGCGGGTGGCAGGCAGCCGCATCCGAGGAATGTTGCGCCGAACAATCCCCACCGGGACAGGCGCTGAGATTGCCCAGCAGATCAATCTCGGCGAAGAATTCAATGTAATCGCCGGGCCGCACCGGGCTGGCCTTCATGAAATACTGGCCCGTATCCCGGGTGAATCCGGTGCACATGAAGACGTTCAGCACATCATGCACCAAGGGCTCGGCCTGGGCGCGCGTGACCCCCATATGATCGGCCAAGGCCCGCGTCAGGTTCGAATGGCAGCAATGGTGATACTGTCCGCCGCTCAGAAGAGTATTGGTATAGGGATCACAGCGTGTGCCGATCACATCATGGACAGAGCCACCAAATGCGTCGATCCCGTACCAGCCCAGCGTATCTTCGGTAATCGTGGCCATGGGGCGCAGATGCGGAAAGCTGGACCACATCCTCTCGCCGGTGGTGAGATGGGTGCCGTGCAAGGCACGGGATTTTCCGGAATAGAACCGCTCTGAAAGATCGTGCAGATGATGCAGGTTCAGATCGCCGACCTGCGGCCCCTCGACCGAGCGGATGCGAAAAAACTGGCCGGCCCTGACCGTGAAAACCCGCGCCTCGCGCGCAGGCACCAGCACCTCGTCGACCTTCTGTGCACCGGCGCGCGCCGCAGCATAAAGCACCATGTCGGGTTGGGGCAATGTCTCGTTGGGATAGCAGATCACGGGGCGCACGGCGCGGCGGGTGTCGGCATCTGCCGGGGCCTTGGTCATCTTGGTCTCCTTCAGCCGCGTTTGTTGGGGTCGCGGCACATGTCGGGATCGCCTTTGGCGGCACGATAGACCTCGGCTCCGCAGGCCATGCATTGATGTTTCCGCAAGCTGCCGCGATTGCCCGAGCGTTCTTCACGCCAGCGGCACGCGCGGGTGGCGCGGCGCGACCGGGTCATGATCACGACAATGACAAAAGCAATGAGCAGGCCAAGAAGAATATGCATGGCTCACTCTTAGCGCCTTGCCACACCGCGTTCCAGCATTTGCCTGCGCGTTCAGATCAGAAGATCGCCTGCCAACCCCAGAGTGAACCCCGCCACTGCGCCGAAGGGCGGCAACCAGGATGCCTCAAGGCGCACCTCGGGAGCGATATCCTGAAACATCAGATACACGATACCGCCCGAAGACAGCATCATGATCGCCCCCAGCGCCGGATCCGCCGACGCAGGCAGCGACATTCCGATCAGGGCGGCAATCGGGCCAAGCGGCACAAGGCAGACAAAGAACACCAACAGCTTCTTGCCCGACGTACCATTCGGATGCAGCATTTCACCCATCGCGTTGAACCCCTCGGGCAGGTTCTGCAATCCGATCAGCAGCGCCACCAGCAAAGCGGTATCAAACTGCCCCGTGGCCAAGGCTCCCAGAGCCATGGCCTCGGGCAGGTAATCCATCATCATCGCCAGAAACTGCGCGCCCGGCCCCTCGCGCGCAGCCAGCCAGATATCGGTCACCGCAAAGATCAGACTGCCAGCACAGAACCAGAGCAGCGCCGGTACCGGCTGCAGCCGCTCCGAGCCCTCGGGCAAGAGCACCAGAGCCACTGCCGCCAGCAAGGCCCCGGCCCCGAACGCAACCACGCCATGACGCAATTCGCTGCGCATCCACTCGGGGACAAGGTGGGATTGCCACAGCGCAAGGGCCGCACCAATGGGAATGGTCGCACCGGCCAGACCGGCCAGGATCAGGACCAGAACCACATCAGAGGGCATGTCCCTGCGCCCTGCCGGCTCAGACTGTCCGCTCGACCATCAGCTTCTTGATCTCGGCAATCGCCTTGGCCGGGTTCAGCCCCTTGGGGCAGGTCTTGGCACAGTTCATGATGGTGTGGCAGCGATACAGCTTGAACGGATCTTCCAGATCATCCAGCCGCTCGCCCGTCGCCTCGTCGCGGGAATCGATGATCCAGCGATAGGCATGCAGCAAGGCCGCCGGTCCAAGATAGCGATCGCCATTCCACCAATAGGACGGACAGGCCGCCGAACAGGAACCGCACATCACGCATTCATACAGCCCATCCAGCTTCTTGCGGTCCTCAATCGACTGACGCCATTCTTTCGCGGGACGGTTTGTCTTGGTCTCAAGCCAGGGCATGATCGAGGCATGCTGGGCATAGAAATGCGTCAGGTCCGGGATCAGGTCCTTGACCACCGGCATATGCGGCAGAGGATAGATCTTCACGTCGCCCTTGATCTCATCCATGCCATAAATGCAGGCCAGCGTGTTGATCCCGTCGATGTTCATCGCGCAGGATCCGCAGATCCCTTCGCGGCAGGACCGGCGGAAGGTCAGGGTCGGGTCGATCTCGTTCTTGATCTTGATCAGCGCGTCCAGAACCATCGGCCCGCAGGTATCCATGTCGACGAAATAGGTGTCGACGCGGGGGTTTTCGCCGTCATCGGGGTTCCAGCGATAAATGCTGAACTTGCGCAGATTGGTGGCACCCTCGGGCTTGGGCCATGTCTTGCCAGTCTTGATCCGGGAATTCTTGGGAAGCGTCAGTTGAACCATGTCTCAGCCCCTTCTCAATACACACGCGCTTTCGGCGCGATTTTCTTCAGGTCGATCCCGCCGTCATTGTGGCTGGTCAGAGGCTTGGTGATCACGCCGCGATACCCAAGCGAGGCCGTGTTGCCCTGGAACCAGACAAGGCTGTGCTTGCGCCAGTTCTCGTCATCGCGATCCGGGTAATCCTCGTGGGCATGCGCACCGCGGCTTTCCTTGCGCGCCGCTGCCGCCGTGATCGTGGCCACGGCATTGGGCATGAGGTTGGTCAGCTCAAGCGTCTCCATCAGATCCGAGTTCCAGATCAGCGAGGTGTCAGTCACCTTGACATCGCTCAGCTTGCCCGAGACCTCTTCCATCTTGGCCTGACCTTCGGCCAGCGTCTTGTCGGTGCGGAAAACCGCAGCATCCGCCTGCATGGTCTTTTGCATCTCAAGGCGCAGCTCGGCCGTGGGCACATGACCATTGGCATAGCGCAACCCGTCAAACCGGCTGAACGCGGCCTCGATGCTGCGCCGGTTCGGCGTCGGCACCGGAGCCTTGGGATCGACGATTTCGCCCGCCCGGATCGCCGCGGCACGGCCGAAGACAACCAGATCGATCAGCGAGTTCGACCCAAGGCGGTTGGCCCCGTGCACCGAGGCACATCCCGCCTCGCCCACGGCCATCAGTCCGGGAGAGATGGCTTCTGAATTGCTTTTGGTCGGGGCCAGAACCTCGCCCCAGTAATTCGTCGGAATACCGCCCATGTTGTAATGCACGGTCGGCAGAACCGGGATCGGTTCCTTGGTCAGATCCACTCCGGCAAAGATACGCGCGCTTTCCGAGATGCCGGGCAGGCGCAGGTCCAGCGTTTCCTTTGGCAGATGGTTGAGATGCAGGTGGATGTGATCCTTGCCGGCCCCCACACCGCGCCCTTCACGGATCTCCATGGTCATGCAGCGGCTGACCACATCGCGGCTGGCCAGATCCTTGTAGGTCGGCGCATAGCGCTCCATGAACCGCTCGCCTTCGGAATTGGTCAGATACCCGCCTTCACCGCGTGCGCCTTCCGTGATCAGGCAGCCCGACCCATAGATTCCGGTCGGGTGGAACTGCACGAATTCCATATCCTGCAAAGGCAGGCCGGCCCGCGCGGTCATCCCGCCACCGTCACCGGTGCAGGTATGCGCCGAGGTCGCGCTGAAATAGGCGCGCCCATAGCCGCCCGTGGCCAGAACGACCATCTTGGCGGAAAACAGATGCATCGTGCCATCATCCAGCTTCCAGCAAAGCACGCCCTGACAGACACCATCATCGGACATGATCAGATCGATGGCGAAATACTCGATATAGAACTCGGCATTGTTCTTCAGGCTTTGCCCATAAAGCGTGTGCAAGATAGCATGCCCCGTACGGTCGGCGGCAGCACAGGTGCGCTGCACCGGCGGGCCTTCGCCATATTCGGTGGTATGCCCGCCGAAGGGGCGCTGATAGATCTTGCCCTCTTCGGTACGCGAGAACGGCACGCCGTAATGCTCCAGCTCGTAAACCGCCTTGGGTGCCTCACGCGCCAGGTACTCCATCGCATCCGTATCGCCCAGCCAGTCCGAGCCCTTGACCGTGTCATACATATGCCACTGCCAGCTGTCCGGTCCCATGTTGCCAAGGGACGCCGCGATACCGCCCTGCGCGGCCACGGTATGCGAGCGTGTCGGGAACACCTTGGACACACAGGCCGTTCTCAGCCCCTGTTCCGCCATACCCAATGTGGCGCGCAGACCCGCACCACCGGCACCCACGACCACGACGTCATACTCATGCGTCTCGTAATCATATGCAGCCATCTTGTCTCTCCTCTTGAACGCTCAAAGCGCCAGTCGCGCGATAGCGAAAAGCCCGGTCGCCGCTGCGGCATAGCTCAGGCAGATCATCGCGATAATCAGAATTTTCTGCGCCGTCCCGTGGACATAGTCCTCGATCAGCACCTGCACACCATCCTTGAAATGCATGAAGGCGACCACAATCGTCAGCGCCGCCACGATCGCCGGGAACGGCTTGGCATAATAGGCCGTCATCGTCGCATAATCCGCGCCAAGGATCGGCCCGAAGGTCAGCAGAAACAGCGGGATCAGAACCAGAAGCCCGACCGAACTGACTTTCATCGCCCAGAAATGCGCGGTCCCGGTCTTGGCCGATCCCATGCCCATGGCGCGTTTGCGGTCTGTCAGATAACGCATCTCAACCTCCTCAGATCACGGCTACGGTCAGCAGGGTCATCACCACCGACCCGCCAATCACCGCCCAGCCCAGCTTTTCCGCCGTCGGGATGTCCAGACCGATCGCATTGTCCCAGATCAGATGCCGCACACCTGCAAGCGTGTGATACCACAGCCCCCAGAGCGACAGAAACATGACCAGATCGCCAAACCAGCTGGTCAGAACACCGTTGGCAACGGCATAATATTCAGGAGATGTCGCAGCAGCCAGAAACCACCATACAATCAGCAACGCGGCCAGCAGGATCGCATTTCCGGTGATCCGCGTCAGGATCGAGGTCATCGAGGTCAGCTGCGGGCGATAAATACTGAGGTGCGGCGACAGGGGACGATTGCCCCGGTTCACATCAGCCATCATTCAAGTCCTTTCGGTTCCCTGTCTCTTTACTAACGGATTATCGCGCACTGTCACGCGGGCACGGGGACGCATGGCGCGGTTTTTTGGCGCGGCAGTGCAGAAAAATGCAGGTTGTGATCACACTCTTGGCCCGCGTGATCACACGTTACCGCAAACGAAGCCCGATGGGCTGCATCCGCACCCCGCCCGAGTCGCCCGGCAAGACATGCTGCACCGCGGCAGTCTGCTTGGTGATCTCGCGCAGCAGCTTGCGCCGGATCTTCTCGGGATAGTCGTCAAAATCAACGGCGGTTTCCACGAACGCGCCCTCACCGACAATCACCTTCTCAAAGAAATACCCGGTGAGGTCAGGCTCACTCTCTTCGATCGCGATGGCATTCACCGTCACCCCGGCCGCACGCAAGGCCGGATGCAGCCCCTCGGGCGAGATCCCTTCATTTGACGCCCCATCCCCGGACAGATCGATCAGATGACGGGTGCAATGGGCGACCGCATCGAACTGACTCATGGAAAAACTCAGCGCCTCGCCCACGGCGGTCGAGAAATTGCGCCACACCCGCGCATCATCCGCAACCGCATCGGCAAAACGCTCCACCGCGTCAAAATCCGTCATATGCGCCCAGGGCAGGGTCACCCGCTGGCGCGTGGCCCCGGTCCATTGCACCAGCATCAACTCAGCCTCGGCGCGCACCAGAGCCTCCGAAATCACCGAATCGCGCAGGGCCTCGGCCAATCCGTCCATCTGGATGCGATACTCCTGCGCATCTACCGATCCCGACACATCCACAGCAAGGATCAGCGCCAGATCACAGGCGGCCACGGGCATGGCAGGGCCAAGAAGCCCGGCAAGGAAAACAGACAGGCGCATGGCACCGAACCTATCAAGGCACCAAGGTTTTGCACATCACATAGACGTGCACAGCGCTGCTGCGTCTTTCTGGTGAAAAATACCCCGGCACCCGGCCTAAAGCGGGCACAACACCCAGTAATCCAGATCCAGCAGCACCTCGGGCAGATATGCGCCATCCGCCGCGCGCAGCGCGAAAGGCGCGCCCCCCCTGGTCGCCACCAGACGCAGGCGCAGCGCCCCGACACCGGGGGCGGCAAGCTCTGCCTTGTCCACCACTTCGGACCATGCCCGGATCGTATCGCCCGCGAAACAGGGGTTGGCATGGGCACCCGCGTTCAGACCCACGATCATCTGGGCATTCGCCAGACCATTGAAACTGAGCGCGCGCGCCATCGAGATCACGTGGCCGCCATAGATCAACCGCTGCCCGTCCGGGCGGAACGTGGCATCGAAATGCACCTTGGCCGTGTTCTGCCAGAGCCGCGTGGCCATCATGTGTTCGGCCTCTTCGATGGTGACCCCGTCGACATGGTCGATCGTCTCGCCCACCTCGTAATCGCCCCAGCGATGCGGCTCTCCGGCAAGGGAGAAATCATAGCCCGTGAAATCCAGCCCCTCCGGGATCACCAGATCCTGCGGGGCCACCACCGGGCGCAATTCCGGCACCACCGTTGCGGGCGCGGGTGCCGCGATATCGCCCTTGCGCACCATCACCCAGCGCACATATTCGAGCACGGTTTCGTCGCGCTGGTTCATCCCGCGCGTGCGAACCCAGACCACACCGGTCTTCCCGTTCGAGTTCTGCTTGACCCCGATCACCTCCGAACTGGCGCGCAGCGTATCGCCGGGCCAGACCGGGCGAAGCCAGCGCCCCTCGGCATAGCCCAGATTGGCCACCGCATTCAGCGAGACATCCGGAACGGTCTTGCCGAAGACCACATGGAACGCCGCCAGATCGTCAATCGGGCTGGCCGCCAATCCGCAGCTTTGGGCAAACTGATCCGAGGAATACACGGCATGGCGCGCAGGGTAGAGCGCATGATAGAGCGCCCGCTCCCCGCCTGACACGCTGCGCGGCACCGCGTGATCAATGCGCCGACCAACGGCGTAATCCTCAAAGAACCGGCCCGCATTGGTCTTGGCCATTCAGTGATCTCCCAGCTTCATCTCGGGCGTATAGGGCCCTTCGACCTGCTTGATCACCGCCTGCCCGCAGCGCATCACACCGCGCGCGCTGTCAAAGGCATAGGTCGGATCGCCATAAAGCTCCCAGCCCTTGGCCAGCGCAGCGCTGACCTTGTGACAAAAGGCCGAACTATCGTCCTCGGTCAGCAACCGGTATAGCGTTGTCATGACGGGAAGGGCCACACACCAAGCAGGCTGTGCACATAACCGATCACACCCAGCAGCAGGACGGACCCGACAAGGAACATGGCGTCCTTGGCAATCGTGCCGGGTTCGGTCGGTTTCTGCCAGCCGGGCTCGGATTTGTTGATCACGATCACCTCGACCACCGCCCAGGCCAGCAAACCGCCAAACAGAACGATCGCGGCCAGATCCCCGTTCACCAGCAAATGCGATACCGCCCAGATCTTGACCCCCGTCAGCATCGGGTGGCGCATGCCATAGACCAGCTTGCCGCGTTTCGCAGCCGGGCTGAACAGGTACAGGGCGATCACCATCAACAGGTTGTTGAGATGGATCAGGAAACTGGGCGGCGACCAGACCGGGATGAAATCCACCCCGCGATAGCCGATCACCATCAGCACGATCGAAACCACCAGAGCAACCGCAAGGATCCCCTTGCCAGCGTCACCCAATGCCGCACGCTGCGCCGGAGCGAGGCGTTTGAACAGATGCGCCCCCCACCAGAGTGCAATGCCAAGAACAAGTAAAAGCCAGCTCATTTCGGTACTCCCGCAGCCATGAGTTCGATCACTTCGGCTTTTGCCAGTATTTCAAGCGCAGTTGCAACATGCAGGTTTTCCACGATCCGGCCATCCACGACCGCAACGCCCTGCCCGGCGGCCTCGGCCTCCTCGAAGGCGGCGATCTGGCGGCGCGCCAGATCGGTTTCCGCCTCGGACGGGGCAAAGGCGGTATTGGTCACATCGACCTGCGCGGGATGGATCAGCGTTTTGCCGTCAAATCCCATATCGCGCCCCTGATCGCATTCGGCCTTCAGGCCCGCGTCATCCTTGAAGGCGTTATAGACGCCATCCACGATCACCACCCCATTGGCCTTGGCCGCAAGCAGGCACAGGCCCAGCGAGGTGATCAGCGGCACACGGTCGGCGCGAAACCGGGTCTGCAGATCCTTGGCCAGATCATTGGTGCCCATCACCATGCCCGTCAGCTTGGGATGGGCGGCAATGGCATCGGCATTCAGCATGCCGCGCGGTGTTTCCATCATCGCCCAGATCGCCAGGTCGCCGGTCAGTGCCGCAAGCTTGTCCAGATCGGCGGGGCTGTTCACCTTGGGCAGCAGCACCGCATCGGCATCCATGCCCGCAACCGCGCGCGCATCATCGGCCCCCCATTCGGTATCCAGCCCGTTGATCCGCACGATCTTCATGCGCGCGCCATAGCCGCCCGCCGCCAGAGCCTCGGCCAGCGTGCCCCGGGCATTGACCTTTTCATCGACCGAAACCGCATCTTCCAGATCAAAGATGATCGCATCCACCGGCAGGCTGCGCGCCTTGTCCAATGCACGGGGTTTTGAGCCGGGAATATACAGAACCGAACGATAAGGGCGGGCGCGATGATCCATGCGAGGCTCCGGCTGGCGACATAAAATTGCGCAAAGGGGTGCAGCTTTTTTCCGATATGTTCAAGCGCAAATGTGCCGCACTGCAGCAGAACCAGCCGCCCGCACGCTGCGTTAACCCTGTTTTCAGAGGTCCCGCATCAGTCTTGCGACATCAAACGCGCTTCATGGGAAAGGGCATGCAATGAACGACACGGTCTATAAAATCACCTTCGGACTGGGCCTTCTGGCGCTGGCCGCGACGGAAGTGGCTGCACAATCGGGCAATTGCGCCCCGCGCGAGGTGGTCATCGAACGGCTTGCCGACACTTTTGGCGAAAGCCGCCGAAGCGTTGGCCTCGGCGGTCAGGGGCATATGGTGGAAACCTTCGCCTCGCGCGAAACAGGCACATGGACGATCACGGTCACAGCGCCCAGCGGCATCACCTGCCTGGTTGCCTCGGGTCAATCCTTCGAGACCGTGAGCGACGCACTGCCCAACACCGACGACGACGCATGAAGCTCGGTCCGGGCGGGCAGACTGCGCAGGGTCATGTCAATGCGTCCCAGATCAGTTTGCTCCCCGTGACGACCAGCAGAAAATAGGTGATCCGGAAAAACAACCACTCGGGCACCAGATGATGCGCCTTCACACCCAGCCAGGCCCCCAGAAGGGCGAAAGGTGCCAGCACGATATTGGCGATCAGGGTCTCAAGCGTGAAAAGACCCAGAAACGCGTAAGGGATGAACTTGACGATGTTGATCGCCCAGAACAGCAGCACCGTGGTCGCCTGAAACTCGGTTTTGCTCAGGCGCTGAGACAGCAGATAGACCGCTGCCGGCGGGCCGCCCGCATGGCTGACGAAACTGGTGAACCCGGCCACACAGCCGGCGATCCATCCCGCCCAGACCGGCAATCTTTGCTGAAAGGGCCGGATCATCCCGCGTGCCTGCACCACCTGCCAGGCCACGAAGCCGATCGAGATCGCCCCGATCAGCAACCGAAACAGATCCGCATCCGCCACCGAATAAAGCGCCGCCCCCAAGGCCACGCCCGGCACGCCGCCCATGATCAGCACCCTGACATCGGGAAAGCTCCACTTGCGCCAATAGGGCCGCAGCGTTGCCACATCGATCAGCATCAACAAAGGCAGCATCACCCCCAGCGCCAGCCCCGGATCGACCACCAGCGCCAGAATCGCTGCCGCCGCAAAGGCCGCCCCCGACCCGAACCCGCCTTTTGATACTCCGGCAAACAGAACCGCCGGGCCCGCGATTGCGAAAAACTCAAGGTTCAATTCCAGCATGCACGGGTCTCCAAGGGCCTTGCCGGTCAAAGCCTTACCCGGTTCGCGCCGCCCGGAACAGGCCCCCTCGCGCGACATGCCGCAGAACCTGTCCCTTGCATGGAGGGCTATAACGCTCTAACCGAGGCGGCGAAATTTCATCGGATCGGAGAGACATCCAATGGCCAGACCCAAGATCGCCCTCATCGGCGCAGGTCAAATCGGTGGCACCCTAGCGCACCTTGCAGCAATCAAAGAACTCGGCGACGTGGTCCTGTTCGACATCGCCGAAGGCACGCCCGAGGGCAAAGCGCTCGATATCGCGGAATCCGGCCCATCCGAAGGCTTTGACGCTTCGCTGCGCGGCACGCAATCCTATGCCGATATCGCAGGTGCCGACGTGTGCATCGTCACCGCCGGTGTGCCGCGCAAACCCGGCATGAGCCGCGACGACCTTCTGGGCATCAACCTCAAGGTGATGAAATCCGTCGGCGAAGGCATCCGCGATCACGCACCCAATGCCTTTGTGATCTGCATCACCAATCCGCTGGATGCGATGGTCTGGGCGCTGCGCGAGTTTTCGGGCCTGCCCCACAACATGGTCTGCGGCATGGCCGGCGTTCTGGACAGCGCGCGCTTCCGCCACTTCCTCAGCCTGGAATTCAACGTATCGATGAAAGACGTCACCGCCTTTGTTCTGGGCGGTCACGGCGACACGATGGTCCCGCTGACACGCTATTCGACCGTGGCCGGTATCCCGCTGCCCGATCTGGTCGAGATGGGCTGGACCAGCCAGGAGAAACTGGACGGCATCGTTCAGCGCACCCGTGATGGTGGCGCCGAAATCGTCGGCCTGCTGAAAACCGGCTCGGCGTTTTATGCGCCCGCCACATCGGCCATCGAAATGGCCGAAGCCTTCCTCAAGGACCAAAAGCGCCTGCTGCCCTGCGCGGCCTATTGCGACGGTGAATTCGGCCTAAAGGACATGTATGTCGGCGTGCCGACGATCATCGGGGCCGGCGGCATCGAAAAGATCGTCGACATCAAGATGACCAAGGACGAACAGGCCATGTTCGACAATTCGGTCAATGCCGTGAAAGGTCTGGTCGAGGCCTGCAAGGGGATCGACAGCTCGCTGGCCTAAGCCCGCAGCCCCTGAAAATCACCAAGGCGCACCTTCGCGGGTGCGCCTTTTTCGTTTGTGATCACAGCGAAACGAATCGCGGCGGCACGCCGTTCGAAAATAATGTGATCACACTTTTTCGTGCTGTGATCACAAATGTCGCTTTTTTCTCCGAATTTCGCACCTGCGGCAAAAAATCGTTTAACCCGGCATAAACGAGCGACCTATAGCTCAGGCAATCATAGCAAAACGGGACAGTTTTTTCATGAACATCCACGAATACCAGGCCAAGGCCCTGCTGCGCAGCTACGGAGCTCCGGTTTCAGACGGGCGCGTCGTGCTCAAGGCGGAAGACGCAAAAACCGCAGCCGGGGCACTTGATGGTCCGTTGTGGGTCGTCAAGGCACAGATCCACGCAGGCGGTCGCGGCAAGGGATCGTTCAAGGAAACCGACGCCGGTGAAAAAGGCGGCGTGCGCCTGACCAAATCCGTGGAAGAGGCCGCCGAAGAAGCCAAGAAGATGCTGGGCCGCACATTGGTCACCCACCAGACCGGCCCCGCCGGCAAGCAGGTGAACCGCATCTATATCGAAGACGGCGCGGGCATCGAGACCGAGATGTATCTTGCCCTTCTGGTGGATCGCCAGACCAGCCGCATCAGCTTTGTCTGTTCCACCGAAGGCGGGATGGATATCGAAGAGGTGGCCGCGGCCACACCCGAAAAGATCCTGTCCTTCTCGGTCGATCCCGCAACCGGCTATCAGGCCTTTCACGGCCGCCGCATCGCGTTTTCGCTGGGCCTTGAAGGCAAGCAGGTCAAGCAATGCGTCGCCCTGATGGGCCTTCTTTACAAGGCCTTCGTCGAAAAAGACATGGAGATGCTGGAGATCAACCCCCTGATCGTCACCGACAGCGGCGATCTCAAGGTGCTGGATGCCAAGGTCAGCTTTGACGGCAACGCGATGTATCGCCATGCCGATATCGCCGAACTGCGCGACACCACCGAAGAGGACCCCAAGGAACTCGAGGCGTCCAAATACGACCTCAACTATATCGCTCTGGATGGCGAAATCGGCTGCATGGTGAACGGCGCGGGCCTTGCCATGGCCACCATGGACATCATCAAGCTTTATGGCGCGGAACCGGCCAACTTCCTCGACGTGGGTGGTGGCGCGACCAAGGAAAAAGTGACCGAGGCGTTCAAGATCATCACCTCGGATCCTCAGGTCAAAGGGATCCTCGTGAACATCTTCGGCGGCATCATGCGCTGTGACGTGATCGCCGAGGGCGTGGTCGCCGCGGTCAAGGAAGTCGGCCTGAAGGTTCCGCTGGTCGTGCGTCTTGAAGGCACCAATGTGGAAAAAGGCAAAGAGATCATCAACACCTCCGGGCTGGACGTGATCGCCGCTGACAATCTGCGCGACGGGGCCGAAAAGATCGTGAAAGCGGTCAAGGGCTGATCCTTTGACCGTGGACGCGACCATGATCGACACCACCGGCGAACTGAGCGTCGGACGCGACTGGGCCAGATCGCTGGCCCTGCCCGCGCTGTGCATCGCGGTGTCGGTGGTATTCTGGTTCGGCATGACCATGCAGGTGGACAGCTTTTTTGAAAGGCGGTTTCAGAGTCAATCCTGGCTGGTGTTTCCCTTGATCGCGCCCTTCACGCTCTGGGTCGGCTATCGGCTCGTCTGGCCGGTCGGCGCGCTGATCCGCATGACACCTGACGGGTTTCAGGATCGACGCGTGAACGGTACCGTCATCCCGTGGACCGAAATCAGGAACGCGGTCCGAAAGGGCGAATTCGTCTACCTGACGCTGAAACGCACGTTCGCCCGGTCCTATCGGTTTTCACCCTCGCAACGGATACTCAAGGCAACACGCAAGAACGCCGGACCAACCCACCTGCTGATCGCGCATTGGTGCGTGGCGGCCACCGGGGATGAACTGCTGGAGGCGATACAGGCCTATCGCCGGGCCCATGCGCCGGAGGGTCGGGCATGAACGCGCATCCCGATCTCCGCGACTGCCCGGCCTGCGGGTCCGCGACCGTCGCGGCCCTGCCGGATCTTGCGCCGGAGCCCTGGCATATCGGCGGGTGTGCCGAGTGCGATTTCGTGTTCCTGCGCAACCCGGTCGATTACACCGCACTTGAAGAAAAGCACGCCTGGGAAACCACCTATAGCACCGAGCATGAGGCCCGCGAGGCCAAACGCGGCATGGTGCGCCGCATCGCGCGACAGGTGCGGATCCTGGGTTATGGGCTGCGCGGCAAACGCGCCCAGGTCTATCTCAAGCACCTCGAGCCCGGCCCCGTTCTGGACATCGGCTGCGGCGATGTGGTGCGCTTTGACGCTCCGTTCACGCCCTATGGCATCGAACTCAGCAAGGCGCTTTGCGCGAAGGCCGACGCCACGATGCGCGCACGCGGCGGCTATTGCCTGCAAGGTGCCGGTGCCGAAAGGATCGGTGACTGGCCCGAAAACATGTTCAGCGCCGTGTTGATGCACAGCTTTCTTGAACATGAGGTCAACTTTCCGCAGCTGCTGGAGGGGTGCTTTCGCGTGCTCAAACCGAACGGGCGCGCTTTCATCCGGGTTCCGAATTTCGCGGCCCTCAATCGGCGCATTCAGGGTGCCAACTGGGCCGGCCTGCGCCATCCCGATCACGTCAACTACTTCACACCCGCCACACTCCAGAGCGTCTGCGAACGCACCGGATTTCAGTTCAAACTCGTGAACCGGTTCAAAATCTGGCTGGACGACAACATCCAGGCACTCGCCATCAAGCCAGCCGCCTAAAGCAAGGAACATCCAAGACAATGGCCGTACTTATCGACGAAAACACCAAAGTGATCTGCCAGGGCTTCACAGGAAGCCAGGGCACGTTCCATTCCGAACAGGCCATCGCCTATGGCACCAAGATGGTTGGCGGCGTGACACCCGGCAAAGGCGGCATGACCCATCTGGACCTGCCCGTGTTCAACTCGGTCCACGAGGCCAGACATGTCACCGGGGCCAATGCCACGGTGATCTATGTCCCGCCCCCCTTTGCGGCGGATTCGATCCTCGAGGCCATCGACGCCGAAATGGAGGTGATCGTCTGCATCACCGAAGGCATTCCCGTGCTGGACATGATGAAGGTCAAGCGCGCGCTCGAAGGCTCCAACTCCCGCCTGATCGGGCCCAACTGCCCGGGGGTCATCACGCCGGATGCCTGCAAGATCGGCATCATGCCCGGCCATATCCACAAACGCGGCAGCGTCGGCGTGGTCAGCCGGTCGGGCACGCTGACCTATGAGGCGGTCAAACAGACCACCGATGTGGGTCTGGGCCAGTCCACCTGCGTCGGCATCGGCGGTGATCCGATCAAGGGCACGGAACATATCGACGTGCTGGAATGGTTCCTGGCCGATGATGAAACCCAGGCGATCATCATGATCGGCGAAATCGGCGGCAGCGCCGAAGAAGAAGCCGCGCAATTCCTGGCCGATGAGCGCAAGAAAGGCCGCTGGAAACCCACCGCCGGCTTCATTGCAGGCCGCACCGCCCCTCCGGGCCGCCGCATGGGCCATGCCGGCGCCATCGTCGCAGGTGGCAAGGGCGGTGCCGAGGACAAGATCGAAGCGATGAAAGCCGCCGGCATCGTCGTTGCGGAAAGCCCCGCAAGCCTGGGCGAAGCCGTGCTGGAGGCCATCGGATGATACGCGCAACGCTCACCGCCGCGCTTGCCGCGCTGAGCTTTGTTGCTCTTGCCACGCTGGCCTTGGCGCAATCGCCCGGACCATTGCAGGGCAAGATCTATGGCTCGGGCAACAAAGCCCTGGTGGTGGTGCTGCATGGCGATCTCAGCAGTGGCGGCCAGGCGACCTATCATTTCGATATCGCCAACAGCATCGCCAGAGCCAACCCCAACGTCACGGTCATGGCGATGATCCGCCCCGGCTATTCCGGCGGCTCGGGGCTCAAATCGCCCGGCTCGAACACGAACCGATCGGACCATTACACCAAGCGCAACAACCAGCTTGTTGCCCAGACGATCCAGAACATGGCCCAGCAACTTGGCACCACCAAGGTGATCGGCGTCGGCCATTCCGGAGGCGCGGCGCAGCTGGGTGGTGTTCTGGGGCTGGCCCCGGGCCTTTTGGACAGCGCCGTGCTGGTCTCCTGCCCCTGCGACATCGCAACCTGGCGCGCCTCCAAGGGCCGTGGCCCCTGGAAAAACAGCGCAGGCCAATCTCCGGACAAGCAGATCAGCAAGATCGCCAAGGGCACCCGCCTGGTGCTGATCGTGGGCACGCGCGACGACAACACCCGTCTCAGCCTGTCGGAAAGCTATGCCGCTTCCGCCAAGGCACGCGGCCTCAACGTTCAGCTGATCCCGGTCAATGGCGCAGGCCACGGGTTCAACAAACTTCAAGGCACGGTTCTGAAATCCGTGAACTCCGAGCTCAGGCGGTAACCCATGATCCCTGTCGCTTGCCCCCGCCCACATACCCCCGGTCCCAACCCAACACAGGCACCCCAATGACCGAACAAAGCCCCAACGACGTCTTCCACGCCTCGTCCTTCATGCAAGGGCATAACGCGGAATACCTTGAACAGATGTATGCCCGCTTTGCCAACGACCCCAACGCGGTCGACGAAAGCTGGGCCGAGTTCTTCCGCCAGCTTGGCGATACCGAGATCGACGTCAAACGCGAGGCCGAGGGCCCCTCATGGGCGCGCCGCGACTGGCCGCCGGTTCCCTCTGACGATCTGACCCACGCGCTGACCGGCGAATGGGCCGAGGCCACCGGCGAGCTGCAGGCCGCAGGCGAAAAGATCAAGGCCAAGGCAGCCGAGACCGGCGTCTCAGTCACCGACGAGCAGATCAAGCGCGCGGTTCTGGATTCCATCCGCGCCCTGATGCTGATCCGGGCCTATCGGATCCGGGGCCATCTGGTGGCCGATCTGGATCCGCTGGGCATGCGCGACCAGACCACCCATCCCGAACTGGACCCGCGCACCTATGGCTTTGGCGATGCGGATATGGATCGCCCGATCTTCATCGACAATGTGCTGGGTCTGCAAACCGCCTCCATGCGTCAGATCGTCGAAATCGTGAAACGCACCTATTGCGGCACCTTTGCGCTGCAATACATGCACATCTCGGACCCCGAGCAAGCCGCCTGGCTGAAAGAGCGCATCGAAGGCTATGGCAAGGAAATCGCCTTCACCCGTGAAGGGCGCAAGGCGATCCTGAACAAGCTGGTCGAAGCCGAGGGCTTCGAGAAATTCCTTCATGTCAAATACATGGGCACCAAACGCTTCGGCCTTGATGGTGGCGAGGCGCTGATCCCGGCGATGGAGCAGATCATCAAGCGCGGAGGCGCGCTGGGTCTCAAGGAGATCGTGATCGGCATGCCCCACCGTGGCCGCCTGTCGGTTCTGGCCAATGTGATGCGCAAACCCTATCGCGCGATCTTCAACGAGTTTCAGGGCGGCAGTTTCAAACCCGAAGATGTCGATGGCTCGGGCGATGTGAAATACCACCTCGGAGCCTCATCGGACCGCGACTTTGACGGCAACTCGGTGCACCTGTCGCTGACCGCCAACCCCTCGCATCTCGAAGCGGTGAACCCGGTCGTTCTGGGCAAGGTGCGCGCCAAACAGGACCAGTTGAACGACCGCGACCGCACGGCGGTGATGGCCGTGCTGCTGCACGGCGATGCGGCCTTTGCCGGCCAGGGCGTCGTGGCCGAAGGCTTTGGCCTGTCGGGCCTGCGCGGCCACAAGACCGGCGGCACCATGCATATCGTCGTGAACAACCAGATCGGCTTTACCACCGCCCCGCATTTCTCGCGCTCCTCGCCCTATCCGACCGATATCGCGCTGATGGTCGAAGCCCCGATCTTTCACGTCAACGGCGATGACCCCGAGGCCGTGGTGCATGCCGCCAAGGTCGCCACCGAGTTCCGCCAGAAGTTCCAGAAGGACGTGGTGCTGGATATCTTCTGCTATCGCCGGTTCGGTCACAACGAGGGCGACGAGCCCATGTTCACCAACCCGATCATGTACAACAAGATCAAGTCGCACAAAACCACGCTGGCGCTTTACACCGAACGCCTCGTCAAGGACGGCCTCATTCCCGAGGGCGAGATCGAGGATATGAAAACCGCCTTCCAGGCCCATCTCAACGATGAGTTCGAAGCCGGCAAGAACTATAAACCCAACCGGGCCGACTGGCTTGACGGGCGCTGGTCGCACCTGGATCGCAACAAGGACGACTATGTACGCGGCGACACCGCCATCCCGCCCGAAACGCTGACCCAGATCGGCACCGCCCTCACCCGCGTCCCCGAGGGTTTCCCGCTGCACAAGACCGTGGGCCGCCTGCTGGAAAACCGCGCCCAGATGTTCGAAACCGGCGAGAATTTCGACTGGGCCACAGGCGAAGCGCTGGCCTTCGGCTCGCTGCTCACCGAAGGCTACCCGGTGCGCCTTGCCGGCCAGGACTCCACGCGCGGCACCTTCTCCCAGCGCCATTCCGGGATCATCAACCAGCAAACCGAAGAGCGTTACTTCCCCCTCAACAACATCCGCGAGGGGCAGGCTCAGTTCGACGTGATCGACTCCATGCTCAGCGAATATGCCGTGCTTGGCTTTGAATACGGCTATTCGCTGGCCGAACCCAACGCCCTTACCCTCTGGGAGGCGCAATTCGGCGATTTCGCCAATGGCGCGCAGATCATGTTCGATCAGTTCCTCTCATCGGGCGAAAGCAAATGGCTGCGCATGTCCGGGCTGGTCTGCCTGCTGCCGCACGGCTTCGAAGGCCAGGGCCCCGAACATTCCTCGGCCCGGCTCGAACGCTTCCTGCAGCAATGCGGACAGGACAACTGGATCGTGGCCAATTGCACCACACCGGCCAACTATTTCCACATCCTGCGCCGCCAGCTGCACCGCGACTTCCGCAAGCCGCTGATCCTGATGACGCCGAAATCGCTGCTGCGCCACAAGCTCGCCGTTTCGCGGACCGAGGATTTCACCACCGGATCCTCCTTCCACCGCGTTCTGTGGGACGATGCCGAACGCGGCAATTCCGACACCAAGCTGAAACCGGATGACAAGATCAAACGCGTGATCATGTGCTCGGGCAAAGTCTATTTCGACCTGCTCGAGGAACGCGACGCGCGCGGCATCGACGACATCTACCTGCTGCGCGTGGAACAGTTCTATCCCTTCCCCGCCATCAGCCTCGTGAAGGAACTGGAACGCTTCAAACAGGCCGAGATGGTCTGGTGCCAGGAAGAACCCAAGAACCAAGGTGCCTGGACCTTCATCGAACCCAATATCGAATGGGTGCTCAGCCGCATCGACGCCCAGTACAAACGCCCGGTTTACGTCGGCCGCGCCACCTCTGCCTCGCCCGCCACGGGTCTGGCCAGCCAACACAAAGCCCAACAAGACGCGCTCGTGAACGAAGCGCTGACGATTGAAGGATAAACGAGATGACCATCGAAGTCCGCGTGCCCACCCTGGGCGAATCCGTGACCGAAGCGACCGTCGCCACCTGGTTCAAGAAACCCGGAGATGCCGTGGCCGTGGATGAAATGCTCTGCGAGCTGGAAACCGACAAGGTCACCGTCGAAGTGCCCAGCCCCGTGGCCGGCACCATGGGCGATATCGTCGCCGGCGAAGGTGACACCGTCGGCGTCGACGCGCTGCTGGCCACGATTGCCGAAGGCGCCGGTGCCCCCGTGGGCGATCCGCCGGCCGCCAGATCCGCCCCGGCGGCCAAGGGCGGCAGCGTCGATGTGATGGTTCCCACCTTGGGAGAATCCGTCACCGAAGCCACGGTTTCGACCTGGTTCAAAGCCGTGGGCGACACGGTCGCGCAGGACGAAATGCTCTGTGAGCTGGAGACCGACAAGGTCTCGGTCGAAGTGCCCGCCCCCGCCGCGGGCGTGCTGGTGGAAATCAGCGCCCCCGAAGGCACCACCGTCGAGGCCTCTGGCAAACTGGCGGTGATCTCCACCTCGGGCAAGATCCCGGCGACCCCGGCCACCGCCCCGGCCGCCTCGGCTCCCGCGGCTGCCACCACTGGCAAGGATGTGGCTAACGCGCCCTCCGCTCAGAAAGCCATGGCCGAGGCCGGTCTCGACCCCGCTCAGGTCACAGGCTCGGGCCGCGACGGCCGCATCATGAAAGAGGACGTCGCCAAAGCCGCCGCTGCCGCTCCGGCCCCGGCCACCCCGGTCGCCGCCGCCCCGCGCGCCCCGGTCGCCGCCGAGGATGCCGCACGCGAGGAGCGGGTGAAAATGACCCGCCTGCGCCAGACCATCGCGCGCCGCCTCAAGGATGCCCAGAACACGGCGGCAATCCTGACCACCTATAACGAGGTGGACATGGGTGCCTGCATGGAGCTGCGCAAAACCTACAAGGACGCGTTCGAGCAGAAGCACGGCGTCAAACTGGGCTTCATGTCCTTCTTCACCAAAGCCTGCTGCCACGCCCTGCGCGAAGTCCCCGAGGTCAATGCCGAGATCGACGGCACCGACATTGTCTACAAGAACTTCGTCCACATGGGCATCGCCGCCGGCACCCCGCAAGGCCTGGTGGTCCCGGTGATCCGCGACGCCGACCGCATGAGCTTTGCCGAAATCGAAAAAGCCATCGCCGAAAAGGGAAAACGGGCGCGCGACGGCAAGCTCTCCATGGCCGAAATGCAGGGCGGCACCTTCACCATCTCCAACGGTGGCGTCTATGGCTCGCTGATGTCCTCACCGATCCTGAACCCGCCACAATCGGGTATCCTCGGCATGCACAAGATCCAGGACCGCCCCATGGTCGTGGGCGGGCAGATCGTGATCCGCCCGATGATGTACCTGGCGCTGTCTTACGACCACCGCATCGTCGACGGCAAGGGCGCCGTCACCTTCCTTGTGCGCGTGAAAGAGGCGCTGGAAGATCCCCGCCGGCTGTTGATGGATTTGTAAATCGGGTGCCGGGCCAGGGCCCGGCATCCCCGAACGCCGTAGGGCGGGATTCATCCCGCCACGGACAAAGAGCCAGGTCATGACCCCCGAACTCACCGCCCTCACCCTCGCCGCCCTGTTTCAGATCGGGCAATTCGTGCTGTTTGCGATTCCGGCGAACCGCGATCTCGGCCCCGGATACACCTCCGGGCCACGCGACCGGCCTCCCTCGCGCGACCTGTCGGTGATGACGGGCCGCCTGCAGCGGGCGCTCAACAACCATTTCGAGGGGCTGATCCTCTTCACCATCGCCTGCGTGGTCGTCACGCTGGGCGAAGCCTCAACGCCGTTCACCGCCGGCTGCGCCTGGGCCTATCTGGGCGCGCGCGTGCTCTACCTGCCGGCCTATGCCTTCGGCTGGCGGCCCTGGCGTTCGATCATCTGGGCGGTGGGGTTTTTCGCCACGCTCTTCATGCTGATCGCAGCCCTGCTGTGATCTTCATCTTGCTCCAAATATTCCCGGGGGTCCGGGGGCAGCGCCCCCGGCTCCGCCAGACAAAAGGACCAACGCTATGGCAAATTATGACGTGATCATCATCGGCTCTGGCCCCGGCGGCTATGTCTGTGCCATCCGCTGCGCGCAACTGGGCCTCAAGGTGGCCTGTGTCGAAGGCCGCGAAACCCTGGGCGGCACCTGCCTCAACGTGGGCTGCATCCCCTCCAAGGCCCTGCTGCACGCCTCGCATATGCTGCATGAGGCGGAACACAACTTTGCCGCCATGGGCCTGAAAGGCAAATCCCCCACGGTCGACTGGAAACAGATGCTCGCCTATAAGGACGACACCATTGCCCAGAACACCAAGGGTATCGAATTTCTGTTCAAGAAGAACAAGATAGACTGGATCAAAGGCTGGGCCACGATCCCCGCCGCAGGCCAGGTCAAGGTCGCTGACACCATCCACACAGCCAGCAACATCATCATCGCATCCGGCTCCGAACCCGCCGCATTGCCCGGCGTCGAGATCGACGAAAAGACCGTCGTGACCTCCACAGGCGCGCTGGAACTGGGCAAGGTTCCCAAACATCTGGCGGTGATCGGCGCAGGCGTGATCGGCCTCGAACTCGGCTCGGTCTACAAGCGCCTCGGCTCGAAGGTCACGGTCGTGGAATACCTCGACGTGGTCACCCCCGGCATGGATGGCGAAGTCCAGAAAACCTTCCAAAGGTTGCTTGCTAAACAAGGGCTCAACTTCATCATGGGTGCTGCCGTCCAAAAGGTGGAAACAACCAGATCCAAAGCCACACTCACCTATAAACTGCGCAAGGATGACAGTGAGCACACGCTGGATGCCGACGTCGTCCTTGTCGCCACCGGCCGGCGCCCCTATACCGACGGGCTCGGCCTCGACGCACTCGGCATCGACACCTCCCCGCGTGGCCAGATCAAGGTCGGCAAGGACTGGCAAACCAACATCCCCGGCATCTATGCGATCGGCGATTGCATCGACGGCCCGATGCTGGCCCACAAGGCCGAAGACGAAGGCATGGCCGCCGCCGAACAGGTGGCGGGCAAACATGGCCATGTGAACTATGGCGTGATTCCCGGCGTGATCTACACCCACCCCGAAGTCGCCAATGTCGGAGAGACCGAGGAATCCCTGAAAGAACGGGGATGCAGCTACAAGGTCGGAAAGTTCTCCTTCATGGGCAACGGACGCGCCAAAGCCAATTTCGCCGCCGACGGTTTCGTCAAGATCCTCGCCGACAAGAACAGCGATCGCATCCTGGGGGCCCATATCATCGGCCCCGCCGCCGGCGATCTGATCCATGAAATCTGCGTCGCGATGGAGTTCGGTGCCTCCGCCGAAGACCTGGCCATGACCTGCCACGCCCACCCGACCTATTCGGAAGCCGTGCGCGAAGCCGCCCTTGCCTGCGGCGACGGCCCCATCCACAGCTGACCAGGGCCTTCGGGCCCACCGGCTTCTTTCTGGTCTGAAATACCCCGGGGGGTTCGGGGGGTAGAACCCCCCGGCGCTACCACATGGTGCGCAGCGCCCGCGCATGCCAGGCCGCATCATAGGGCGCGCCGCCCTCTGCGCCCTGGCTGATCTCGGCCAGAATCTCGCCCGGCGTCGGCAGGCCCGCGCTGTCATCGCGCGTCCACAGACCCGCGCGCATCAGGGCACGGGCGCATTGCGTATAGACTTCGGATATCGCGATCACGATCACCGTGGCAGGCTGGCGATCATTGCGCTCAAACCGGGCCCGAAGCGCTGCATCCGATGTCAGCCGCGCCTGCCCGTTCGCCCGCACAACCGTGTTCGACCCGGGCACCATGAACATCAGTGACACACGCCCGTCCAGCACGATATTGCGCAATGAATCCAGACGGTTGTTACCCCGCCAATCGGGCATCGCCAGGGTGCCCGGATCCAGTTCCAGAACCACCGGGCCATCATCTCCGCGCGGGCTGCCATCGCTGCCATCAGGTCCGACCGTGGTCAGCATGCAAAACCGCGAGGCCATGATCCACTGCCGGTAAAGCGGTGTAAGCTGGCCCGCCACCTTGCGCAGCGCCGGCGCTCCCGGGCTGCCATAAAGCGCTTCCAGAGCCTCGATACTATCGATGTGATCCATCTGCCTGAAACCCCGCCTCCGCCATCAGAGCATCCGAACGCGTCTCGACCGCCTGCTCCAGATCGGCCATGAATTGCAGCCGATCCTTGCCCGGCGCGACCGGCTCGAGGAATTCCACGACCGCAAGGCCCGGGTTGCGCAGGATACCCTTGCGCGGCCAGAACAGACCGACATTTGTCGCCGCCGGCACGCAGGTCTGGTCCAGCTCCTGATAGAGCACGCCGGTGCCCACCTTGTAGGGCACCTTGTCGCCCGGCGCGACGCGCGTGCCCTGGGAATAGATGATCAACTGGCCCGGATCGGAGAACTCGCGCGCCACGTCCCGCACCATCTTGGCAATCGCCGCACCGCGCTTGCCGCGATTGACCGGCACACATCCAAGGCGCTTGGCATAGATCCCGATGACCGGCGTCCAGAGCAGCTCACGCTTCATGATGAATTTTCCACGCGGCACGGCGTTGAAGATCATCATGATGTCCAGAAAGGATTGATGTTTGGCCGCGATCATCACTTCGCCGGTGGGCACGACACCGCGCACTTCGGTGCGGATGCCCACCATCCAGCGCGCAGTCCAGAACACCCAGCGGCAATAGGTCTTGCAGGCCGCAAAGGCCCCGTTGCGCGACACCAGAGCATAGGGCGCAAACAGCAGGCCGATCACCAGCATCGCCAGATAGATCTGCACCACATAGATCAGGGAAACGACCCAGCGTATCGCAAATGGCATCAGCTCAACCCCCTGAGCGTGCGCCCGGCCGCATAGCGCGTTGCACCAAAGGCCACGACGGCTCCCAGAACCGGGATCAACAGCGGTGCGAACCAGCCCATGCCCTCAAAGCCAAGCCCCGTGAGGAAATCGCCGGCCTCGGATGTGGACGGCAAGAGAGACACGGCAAGAACGCCCGCCAGCATGCCAACCGTCGCCCCGATCAGCGCGCGCAGGGTAAAGCGGCGCACGAAGGCGCGCGCGATGGTGCTGTCGCGTGCGCCCACCAGCCGCATCACCTCGATGACCTGCCCATTGGCCGAAAGGGCCGAATTGGCCGCCAGCGTGATCATCGCCGCCATCGCACCGGTGATCAGAAGGATCGAAAAGAACCCCAGCCTGCGCAGCGTGCCGGCAGCCTCCACTAGGGGGCGGCGCCAGCGCGTATGGTCATCCAGAACCGCACCGGGCACCTCGGCCGACAACCGCAGGCGCAGCCCCTGCGCATCATAGCCCTCGGCGGTCTCGATCACTTCGATCAGGCGCGGCACCGGAAGTTGATCCAGCGGCAGATCCGCTCCGAACCACGGCGCCAGCAGCGCGGACTGTTCCGCATCGCTCAGCGCGCGGGCGCTGGCCACGCCCGGGGTCTGGCGCAGCACGCGCAACGCCGCATCGGTCTGCGTGATCATCTGATCGGCGGGGGCACTGATGCGCAACGTGGCACTGCGCGCCAGTTCCTCGGCCCAGCGATCCGCAAGACGTCCCGCCGCCAGAGACAGCGCCAAGGCGAACACCGCCAGAAAGGCCATCGCCCCGGCGGCGAACAGCGTGAGATTTGCGGTAAACCCGGTCGGTGGCACCACGCGGTCTGCATGGTTGTCCGGGGCCAGCACCGAAGTCAGGTTGCTCAGGTTCACAGATCCGCCCCCGCAAGCTGGAGGCGACGGTTCGAGATGCGCAGCACGCGGGCCTGCACCTGCGCCTTGGCCGCGCGGATCAGTTGCAGATCATGGCTGGCGATCAGAACGGTTTTGCCCATCCGGTTCAGTTCCACCAGCAAATGCAGCAGGCGCTGGGACATCTCCCAATCGACATTGCCCGTCGGCTCATCTGCAAGGATCACATCCGGTGACATGATCAGCGCACGCGCCAGAGCGGCCCTCTGCCTTTCCCCACCAGACAGCTCTGGCGGCAGGGCACTGGCCCGATCATTCAGCCCGACCCAGGACATGAGCTCGGACAGGTTTCCCGCCGCCTGTGCCAGATCACGCCCCGACACCGTGAGGGGAAGCGCGATGTTTTCATCGACCGGAAAATGATCCAGAAACCGGCAATCCTGATGCACGACACCGATGCGCCGGCGCATCAGCGCTATCTGGTCGCGATCCAGACTGCGCATTTCGGTGTCAAATACCTTCACGCTGCCCGCCGTGGCCAAAAGCGCGCCATAACACAGCTTGAGCAGCGTTGTTTTTCCAGACCCCGATGGCCCGGTCAGAAAGTGAAACGAACCCGGCTGCAAGCGCACCGAGATGTCGCTCAACAACTCACCTCCGCCATAGCTATAGGCTACATTTTCCAGCTCGATCACGTGCGCCGCTTCCTTGGATGGTTCGACCTGTTGTGCCTGAGAGACTGCCCGGATTCAATCCGTCTTGGGCAGATCGGCAACGCTGGGAAAGACTTGCCAATTGCACCCTTTTTTCTTTTGCCGTAAACACCTATGCTCAAATAAAAAGAAACTTGGGTAGGCAAAACAGTAGTTTTTGCAACGAGAGGGCAGGATGCGGCTGACATGTCCGAATTGCGGCGCGCAATACGAAGTACCCGATGATGTAATCCCGAAGGATGGACGGGATGTGCAATGTTCCAATTGCGGAACAACGTGGTTTCAGCCGCATGGCGATGCCATGAACCCCGAACCGACCCGGCCCGATCCCGAGGAACTGCGCAGCGCGCTCGCAGATCTGGGCGAGACCCCTCCCGAACCCGAATCCCACAAGGCAGACCTCGCCGATGAGGTCCATCACGAGGACGAGGATAAGGGCGATGACACCGCCACCATGCCCGATCAGACCCCGTCACCTGCGCCCGCACCGGCGCGGCGCAGCCTTGACCCCGAGGTCACCGACATCCTGAAGGAAGAAGCCGAGCATGAGGCCCAGTTGCGCGCCCGAGAAAGCTCGAGCCTGGAAACACAACCTGATCTGGGGCTCGACGATACTGCGGATGATGCCGAGCGTCGCGCCTATGAGGCACGCAGCCGTATGGAGCGGCTGAAAGGCCCCGACGCGGACATGAAAGTCGAGGAGGCGGTTGCAGCCGCCGCAGCCGCAGCCGCGGCGACCGCGCAACCATCCCGGCGGGATCGGTTGCCCGATATTGATGAGATCAATTCAAGCCTGCGCCCCTCCAACGCCCCCGCAGGGGTTCAGGATCACGACAGGGGCGCGATGGACGACGAACCGCGCAAAAGCGGTTTCGCCCGTGGCTTTGCCATTCCATTGCTGATCATGGTCATTCTGGTGCTGATCTATGCGAACGCCCCGCGCATCGCCGAGGCGGTTCCGGCGCTGGGGTCCGCATTGAATTCCTATGTGCTGGCAGTGGATCAGCTGCGCATGTGGCTCAATGAGCAACTCAGCGCGTTCATGCCCTGACGAACTGACGTGCCGCCCCTTGGGCGACACGCTGCATGCTCTGGCATCAGAACCGTTCAAGCAACCGCTTGAGATAATCCAATTCGACATCCGGGCGTTCCCCGTCGCCTGAACGGCGGCGGATCTCGTCCAGCAGGTCGCGCGCGCGGCGATAGACGTCCTCGCCCTGCAACAGGCCCTCGTCGGTCCCGATAGTGCCGTTCGATCCGGCGTTGCGGCCCAGCGGATCACGGTTCTGGCCGCGCATGTCCGCGCCTTCCATACCCTGACCCGGCTGGCCTTCCTGCTGTTGCTGAGCCATGGCTTCGCCCAGTGAACGCATGCCTTCACGCAGGGCCTCCATGGCTTCGGACTGCTGGTCGATCGCTTCGGCCAGGTTATCGCCGCGCAGCGCCTCTTCGGCACCTTCCATGGCACGCCCCGCGCGGTCCAGAGCGTCGCGTGCCGCGTCGCCTTCGGCGGTGCCCGCACCGGGCAACTGGCCCTGTTGGCGGCGCAGTTCATCACGCAATTCGCGCTGGCGCTGCGCAAGGTTTTCCTCAAGCCCGCCTTCGCCGCCGTTTTCACCGTTCTGACCGGGTTGTTGATTGCCCTGCCCCTGCCCCTGCGCCTGACCCTGACCCTGCTGTTGTCCCTGGCCTTCGCCGCTCTGGCCCTCGTGCTGAACTCCGCGACCCTGACCGCCACTGCGGCCTTCATTGCCTTCATTCTCACCCGCGTTTGCGCCGGGATTGAACTGTTCCTGCAGATCGCGGAACGCCTGATCCGACAGGCCCTGCTGTTCGCGCAGCGTCTCGGCCAGACCTTCCATGGCGCGCTGACCCTCGGACTGGCCGCTCTGGCCCTGCCCTTGCGTGACGCGCATGTTTTCCATCATCCGCTGGAATTCCTCCAGCGCCTGCTGGGCTTCAGCCATGCGGCCCTGCTCCATCAGCTCCTGAATCCGGTCCATCATGCGTTGCAGATCGTCCTGCGTCATCTGCATCGCGTTTTCGCCGCTTTGTTGCTGACCCTGCTCGCCCTGCTGGCCGTCCTGCTGGGCCTGACGAGACAACTGGCGCATGTAGTCATCCGTTGCTTCGCGCAGTTCCTGCATCAACTCGGCGATCTCCTGATCCGAAGCACCGTTGCGCATGGCTTCGCTCAGCCGCTCCTGCGCGCGCCGCATGCGTTCCAAAGCATCGCTCAGATCGCCCTCCTCAAGCAGAACAGCCAGATCCCACAGGGCCGCGGCGATCTCGTCGCGCACCTCGGGGGTCAGACCGATCTGCGTCTGCGTCTCAAGGCGCCGCAGGATCACCCGCAAGCGCAGATAGGCGGTTTCCGAGCGGAAAAGCCCATCAGGCCGGTGCGAGACCGCCCGCAAGACCTGAGACACACGCGTTGCATTCTCGCGCGTCCACAGCAGATCGCGGCGCTGTTCGGCGACAGTTGCGGCCATCGGATCAAAGAACCGGCGCGCCGGAAGCGGTGTCGCGACCGGTTCGCCGATCGTGGTATTGCCCGCCGCATCGCTGGCCGACAACGAGATGGTGACCGGCAGGTTCGCCCATGGGTGCTGAGAGAAATCCTCGATCAGGTTTTCCGTGAAGGCGTCGCGATCACCGGCGATCGGCATGGGCAACGGAAGCGTGATGCTCTCGCGTGCTTCGGGCTCCGTCGCCAACCCATAGCGCCGCTGCACCGCAGCCAGATCCAGAGAAATCACCGCTTCGCCCATTTCCACGCCATAGTCATCGCTGGCCGTGAAGGGCAAAGTCATCTCACCCATCGCGCCGGCTTCGGCGATGCCCGAGACTGCGATCTCGGGGGCTGCATCTTCGATCATCACGACGCTCCAGCCGCGCCCGCCGGGACCATTGATGCTCAGTTCACCGTCACGGGCGATGACGAAATCCTGCACCGGATCAGCAGCGGAAGGCACCTCGCCAATGCGTCCCGAGACGGTTTCCGCCAGCGTCAGCGCGCCCGGCTCGCCATACATGCGGATGGTGATGCGCGTGCCTTCGGGCAACGAGACCCTCTCATCCGTGATGTCCGGCAGATAGATCGTCGGCAGCCCGGTATAGCGCGGCGGCTCGGCCCAGCCTTCCCAGCTGGGACCGGCGGCCGCCTGCGCGCTGCCCGGTGCCATATCCGCAACCGAGCCCACCCGCAGGATCGAACCGAAGATAAGCGCAACCGCAAAAGCCAGAATGGCCACATAGCGCACCGCAAAGGGGTCGCGTTCGGCAATCCGCAGATTCGGTTTGACCGCGCGCGCCGCTTCCATCCTGCGCGCCATGCGCTGCTGATGGGCGCGCCACACCGCGGCAGAGGCGGCATCGTTCACGCCGATGGCCTGCTGATCCATCAAGGCCTGAATCGGACGTCCCGGCAGGCTTTCGTCCAGCCGGGCCAACGCCTCGGTCCGGGTCGGCACCCGAAAGGCGCGCACCCCATAGCCAAAGGCAACCAATGCCCCAAGGACGGACAGAACCGCTGCGGCCCAGACCGCTTCGACCGCCAGAACATCCTGCAGGCCCAGCATCAGGGCCGCCATGACCAGCATCACGACGGTGAACAGGGGCCAGAAACTGCGCAACGCACGCTCGGCCACCATGCCAAGGCGCGTAAGCGCCAAAGGCAGGCGCAGCTTTCTCAGAACAGGGTCCTGAGCGGACGTTTTGGGTTCGCTCATTGCGGTCTCCGAACCGGCGATAATGCGGGATAGCGTTACAGCCACTCTGGAATGGTATCGCGATTGATCATTTCGTCAAAGGTTGGTCTTGCGCGGATAACCGCGAATTGATCTCCATGCACCAGAACTTCGGGCACCAGAGGGCGCGAATTGTACTCGCTGGCCATCACCGCGCCATAGGCTCCGGCGCTGCGGAAGGCCACAAGGTCGCCCGATGCCAGCGGTGGCATCATGCGCTGGCGCGCGAAGGTATCGCCCGATTCGCAGACAGGACCGACGATGTCGAAAGGCACCTGCTCGGCCCCGGCCTCGGGTTCGACCACAGGAATGATGTCGTGATAGGCCTCGTACATGGCCGGACGGATCAGGTCATTCATGGCCCCGTCAAGGATCAGGAAATCCCGCCCTTCACCGGATTTCACATAGATGACTTCGCTCACCAGAATGCCCGCATTTCCCACGATCAGACGGCCCGGCTCGATCTCGATTTCACAGCCCAGGTGGCCTACGGTGCGTTCCACAAGCGCGCCGTACTCGGATGGCAAAGGCGGAGCCAGGTTGCTGCGCTCATAGGGAATACCCAGCCCGCCCCCCAGATCCAGACGGCGGATATCATGCCCGTCGGCCCGCAGAACCCCGGTCAGTTCCGCCACCTTCTTATAGGCCAGCTCATAAGGTGCGAGGTCGGTCAACTGGCTGCCGATATGCACATCGATGCCGATCACCTCGAGGCCGGGCAGCGATGCGGCAAGGGCATAGACCTCACGCGCGCGCGCAATCGGAATGCCGAACTTGTTCTCGGATTTGCCCGTGGCGATCTTGGCATGGGTCTTGGCATCAACATCCGGATTGACGCGAATGGTGATCGGCGCGGTTTTGCCCATTTTCGAGGCAATCGCGCTCAGAAGCTCCATCTCGGGCTCGGATTCGACGTTGAACTGGCGGATCCCACCCTCCAGCGCGAGGCGAATCTCATCCGCCGTCTTGCCCACACCCGAGAAAACGATTCGCTCTCCGGGCACGCCGGCGGCCTTGGCCCTGAGATATTCGCCAGCCGATACCACATCCATCCCCGCCCCCGCCGCGGCAAGGGTCCTGAGGATCGCCTGGTTGCTTGCGGCTTTCATGGCGTAGCACACCAGATGGTCCATCCCCGCAAGCGCTTCGTCGAAAAGGCGGAAGTGGCGCAAGAGCGTCGCGGTGGAATAGACGTAAAACGGCGTGCCGACCTGCGCGGCAATCTCGGCCACGGGCACGTCTTCGGCGTACAGAACCCCGTCGCGATACAGGAAATGATCCATGAGCTCAGGTCACCGGGCGCGAGCGCAAGAACAGGTACAGCGGCAAACCACAGCTGACCCCGATGCAGAAGGTTGCCGGAATGGCGATCAGGCCGATCCAGTTGCGGCGCACGGCAACCTCGGCAATGACGAAGACCGTCAGGGTGACGGCCGCGATCGTCAGATCCCACACCAGTCCGCTGGTGGCCGCATTGACATGCCAGGCATCGACCATGGCCATGATATCAAAGCCATTTTCGTTGAACCACGTGATGAAGTAATACATCGGATGGATTGCGCCCCAGATGGCAAGCGCCAGATAAATCATTCTCAGAGGTGACATGGTGATCAAAATCCCAGCGCCAGTGTGACAGGTCCATTGTTCAAGGCGATGCCGCCAAAGCCACGCGTTCCGCTGTCGCCAACCGCCATTCCCGTCCAGGCCGTCCCGGAAACGGGAACCCCTGTTGTGCCATCGCTTGGCACCGGTTGTTGCGGCTCACCATCGGCACCGCAGGCGCTCAGCACCATGGCGCACAACAGAACTGACGTCACATGTTTCATCACCAACTCCTTGATGCGCCAACGCGGACCGAACCGCTGATGCGGACACCGGATTCAACACTGGATTGGGGCGCAGGTCCTGCACGATCATACGAGCCCCTGGCAGGCTCACAAGCCGCCAGCGTCGCCATGCAAAGCCCCGCGACAATCAGACGTGTCATCCCAAACCCTCTCTCCAACGGGCGATCTGGGCGCGCACCTGTACGGGTGCGGTGCCCCCGTAGGATGTGCGTGAGTTGACCGAGTTTTCAACGCCAAGCACATCGAACACATCATTTGTGATCTCGGCATGGACGGACTGCATCTGCGCAAGGCTCAGGTCGGGCAGGTCACAGCCGTTGGATTCCGCCAGCGCCACAAGGCTTCCGGTGACGTGATGGGCATCCCGGAACGGCATCCCCAAAACCCGCACCAGCCAGTCCGCCAGATCGGTCGCGGTCGAAAATCCCGCCCCGGCTGCGGCGGCAAGGCTGTCGCGGTTGGCGGTCATGTCCCTGACCATGCCTTCCATCGCCGCCAGCGCAAGCATCCAGTTGTCCGCTGCATCAAAGACCTGTTCCTTGTCTTCCTGCATATCCTTGGAATAGGCCAGCGGCAGCCCCTTCATCACCATCATCAACGCGGTATTCGCACCAAAGATGCGCCCGACCTTGGCGCGGATCAGCTCGGCCGCATCGGGGTTTTTCTTTTGCGGCATGATCGAGGAACCGGTCGAGAACCGATCCGACAGTGTCACAAAGCGGAACTGGGCCGAGGACCAGATCACCAGCTCTTCGGCAAAGCGGCTCAGATGCATGGCGCAGATCGAGGCGGTGCTCAGGAACTCCAGCGCGAAATCCCGGTCACTCACCGCATCCAGCGAATTGGCGGCGGGCCGGTCAAACCCCAGCGCGCTGGCCGTTGCCTCGCGGTCGATCGGAAAGGACGTTCCGGCAAGTGCCGCAGCCCCCAGCGGGCTTTCGTTCATCCGCACCCGTGCATCGCGCACCCGCGACAGATCACGGCCGAACATCTCGACATAGGCCATCATGTGATGGCCCCATGTCACGGGCTGTGCGGTTTGCAGATGCGTAAAGCCCGGCATGACCCATGCCGCCCCTGCCTCGGCCTGATCCAGCAGCGCGCGGATCAGTGCCAAAAGCCCCGCATCCGCCGCATCCAGCTGATCACGGACCCAGAGTTTGAAATCCGTCGCCACCTGATCATTGCGCGACCGCCCCGTGTGCAACCGGCCCGCAGGCTCGCCAATCACATCCTTCAGACGTGCTTCGACATTCATGTGAATATCTTCCAGGGCGGTGGAAAAGGTGAATGTGCCTGCCTGGATCTCTGACAAGACCGTGAGCAGCCCTTCCCGGATCGCCTCGGCATCGCTAGTACTGATGATGCCTTGCGCGGCGAGCATCGCGGCGTGGGCCCTTGAGCCTGCAATGTCCTGCGCTGCCATGCGTTGGTCGAACCCGATCGAGGCATTGATTGCCTCCATGATCGCGTCCGGACCTGCCGCAAACCGGCCGCCCCACATCTGGTTCGAGGAATTGTCGCTCATCTTGCCTGCCCTTTTGGAGGGATCATGAAAAAACTCTTTGCCGCGCTGCTCTACACCTCGCTTGCGCTTGGTGCAAACACTGCAGGTGCCGATATGTCCACAATCGAAGCCATGCGCGAAGGAGACATGAAGAAACTGGTTTTCCTCAGCGAACCCACGGCCGTGTCGGATGCGCCGTTCAACCTGGAAGACGACGCCGGCGAGGGCCGGCTCTCGGACTATCGCGGGAAATATGTCCTGCTGAATTTCTGGGCCACATGGTGCGCGCCCTGCCGCAAGGAAATGCCGATGCTGTCCGAGTTGCAGGATGAGTTCGGCGGCGAGACATTCGAGGTCGTGACCCTGGCCACGGGGCGCAACTCGCCGCAGGGAATCGTGAAGTTCTTTGCCGAGACCGGCATCACCAACCTGCCCCGCCATCAGGACCCCAAACAGAATGTCGCCCGAGAAATGGGCGTGTTCGGCCTGCCGATCACCGTCATCATCGACCCGGACGGCAACGAAATCGCGCGGCTGCGCGGTGACGCAGATTGGGCCAGCGACAATGCCAAGGCGATCATCGCGGCGATCCTTGCACAGCCCAGGGGCTGACGCGGCACGGACCGCAGGACGCAGCTCTGACGCGACGCGCTCTTTGACAGGCTTGCCCTGTTGCGCTTGACTGCGCTGACACAAGGAGGGCGCATGCCGCTGGAAATCCTGCTCATAGTGGTGATCGGAGGAGTCGCGGGCATCGTTTTTCTGACCTGGATCGCGGGTCTGGCCAAACCGCGCCAGCTTGATGAAGACGATGCACGCACCCAATGGGCGCGCCACTTTCCCGATGACATGGTGCGCTCTGTCTGGATCACCCATGACAGCCGCGCCGCCCTTGTGATGACCCAGGATGGCCCGGGCCTGCTCTGGGTCACCGGCGCGGATACCACCGCGCGTCACCTGCTGGATTTCGACCTGATCGACGAAGCACACGGGCTGACCATAACGTTCCACGACTACACCGCACCCAGTGTCCACCTTCATCTGGACAGCGATGAACGGCTGGTCTGGCAAAAGCTGATCTATCCGCAATGACCGCACATGGCCCTGCGCAGATGGCGCTTGCCCTCCTGATCGACCGCGCAGGAATCGTGAGAGGGCGCGACAGCGACCACCATCCCGAAGATCACAGGACAACCGCCTCGCGATGAACCACTATCTGATCGACATACCCGCGCGGATCGGCCTGTTTCCCCTTCTGATCGTCCAGGCGCTTCAGGTGCGCCGACGCGCGCTCAAACTGCCCGAAGCGGCAGGACCACGATTCGGAGAGGACGGAACCGGGTCCGAGCTGAAACTGCTGATTCTGGGAGACAGCTCGGCTGCGGGTGTCGGCGTCGCGCATCAGGATCAGGCGCTCAGCGGCCAGCTTGTCCGACGTCTTGGCCAGAACCATCGCGTTACCTGGCGGCTCGAAGCCCGAACCGGTGCCACGACCAGGGACGCGCTGACCCGACTGGATCGGCTTGGGCCCGAGCGGTTCGACATCGCCGTTGTCGCCCTGGGGGTGAATGACGTGACCCGCGCCGTGCCCCTCAGGGTGTGGCTTGCGCAACAAGAACGCCTGATCCTGCGCCTGCAGCAGTCGTTCGCAGTGCGTCATATCTGCCTGTCCGGCCTGCCGCCCATGGGTGAGTTTCCGCTCCTGCCCCACCCGCTGCGCTGGGTGTTGGGACGCCAAGCGCGCCGCTTAGATACCCATCTGCGCAGTTTGGCCGACAGCTATCCGGCGGTCTCGGTCACATCCTTGGCGTTCGACCTCAGTGTCGATCACATGGCCGAGGACGGGTTTCATCCCGGTCCCGAAGTCTATGCCGCCTGGGCAGATATGCTGATGGGTCAGATCGGGGATTTCACGCCCTGATCAACGTGCAAGCGCGGCCACCCGGTCATGACAGGGACAGCCCACCAGATGGTCATTGATCAGACCGGTCGCCTGCATGAATGCATAAACGATCGTCGGCCCGCAAAACCGAAAGCCCGCCTTTTTCAGATCCTTGGAAATCTGTGTCGACAGTGGCGTGAAGGCCGGCACATCCTCCAGCCTGTGCCAGGTGTTTCGCAGCGGCTTGCCACCGACATAGTCCCATAGAAAGCGGTCGAACCCCCTGTCGGCCTCGATCCGCTGCCAGGCCTGTGCATTCCCGATGGTCGCCTCGATCTTGCCGCGATGGCGAATGATGCCGGGATCGCCAAGCAGACGCAGAACATCCGCCTCGCCCCATCCTGCAATCACATCCGGGTCGAACCCGGCAAAGGCGGCGCGGAAATTATCCCGCTTTTTCAGGATGGTGATCCAGCTCAGACCGGCCTGAAACCCATCCAGGATCAGCTTTTCCCACAAAGCGCGGCTGTCATATTCCGGCACCCCCCATTCGGTGTCGTGATACTCCAGATAAATCGGCTCCGGACCGGCCCAGCCGCAACGTTCCATGCGCACCCTCCTGCTGTTGGCCAGACTTTTCCAGCTTTTGGCTGAAATGGGAACCACCGCCGGCATTAAGCAGATGTTAGCAGAGCATGCGCCATTCTGCGCGGGGGATGAAACGCAAGGGGGCAGCCGATGCCGATCAGAAAAACCCGGTTCGCCGATCTGCCTGACGGGGCCGACAGCCCGCTGAACATGGCCGTCAAGCTGCGCGACCGGGATGTGCTGGGCAACGTGCGCCGCGCGCTTGAGGCGGATGAGGTGCTGTTGGCCTTTCAGCCGGTAATGCAGGCGCGCGCACCCGGTCAGGTGGCATTCTATGAGGGGTTGATTCGCGTGCTTGACGCCACCGGCCGCGTCATTCCCGCCCGTGAATTCATCGGGCAGGCCGAAGAAAGCGAACTGGGCCGGATGCTGGACTGTAAGGCGCTCAAACTCGGGCTCAAGGCGCTAAGGCGCATCCCAAACTGCGGCTCTCGATCAACATGTCCGCCCGCTCGATCGGCTATAACCGCTGGCGCCAGATCCTGGGGCGGTTTCTCAAACAGGATGTCACCCTGGGCGAACGGCTGATCCTTGAGATCAGCGAAACATCCGCAATGACCGTGCCCGAGATCGTGACCGGTTTCATGGCCGAGTTGCAATCCAACGGCATTTGCTTTGCCCTGGATGACTTTGGGTCGGGCATGACATCCATTCGCTATCTCAAGGATTTCTATTTCGACATGGTCAAGGTGGACGGCCAGTTCATCAATGGCATCCACGCCGATCCCGACAAACAGGTGGTCACGGCGGCACTGATCTCGGTTGCCCGCCAGTTCGACATGTTCGTCATCGCCGAGAATGTCGAAACCAAGGCGGATGCCGATTTCCTGATCTCATCGGGGGCGGATTGCCTTCAGGGCTATCTCTATGGCGCGCCCACCGTGCGACCGCCCTGGCTGCCGCAACCCAAACCCGGCCTGTTCGGATAAACAACCCGGATGCCACATCCTGCCTGAGACACCCTGACTGTTGCCGCTCCGGCACTCAGGCGTTATCAGCAACCTGAAGGCGGGGATCAGGGGTGCGCGCCAATTCGACTGGTTTTCGTACCCCGGAGCGGTCCCGTCGCACACAGGACCTAGAGGACAGGATACATGACCAATGTCGTAATCGCATCCGCCGCCCGCACCGGCGTCGGCAGCTTCGGCGGATCTTTCGCCAACACCCCCGCCCATGATCTGGGAGCAGCCGTGCTCGAGGCCATCGTAGAACGCGCAGGCATCGAAAAAGGCGAAGTCTCCGAGACCATCCTCGGTCAGGTTCTGACCGCCGCACAGGGCCAGAACCCCGCCCGCCAGGCCCATATCAACGCAGGCCTGCCCAAGGAAAGCGCCGCCTGGAGCATCAACCAGGTCTGCGGCTCGGGCCTGCGCGCCGTGGCGCTGGCCGCCCAGCATATCCAACTGGGTGATGCTGAGATCGTCGCAGCCGGCGGTCAGGAGAACATGACAATGTCTCCCCATGCCGCGAACCTGCGCGCTGGTCACAAGATGGGTGACATGTCCTATATCGATACGATGATCCGCGATGGTCTGTGGGATGCCTTCAACGGCTATCACATGGGTCAGACCGCCGAAAACGTGGCCGATCAGTGGCAGATCACCCGGGACATGCAGGATGAATTCGCCGTCGGCTCGCAAAACAAGGCCGAAGCGGCTCAGAAGGCCGGCAAATTCGCGGATGAAATCATCCCATTCACCATCAAGACCCGCAAGGGCGACATCGTGATGGATGCCGACGAATACATCCGCCACGGGGCGACCATGGAAGCGATGCAGAAACTGCGCCCCGCCTTCACCCGGGACGGTTCGGTCACGGCCGCGAATGCCTCTGGCCTGAACGACGGTGCCGCCGGCATGTTGCTGATGAGCGCGGCGAATGCCGAAAAGCGCGGGATCGAGCCTTTGGCCCGTATCGCCTCCTATGCCACAGCCGGTCTGGACCCGTCGATCATGGGCGTCGGCCCGATCTATGCCTCGCGCAAGGCATTGGAAAAAGCCGGCTGGAAGGTTGAAGACCTTGACCTGGTGGAAGCCAACGAAGCCTTTGCCGCACAGGCCTGCGCCGTGAACAAGGACATGGGCTGGGATCCGGCGATTGTGAACGTCAACGGCGGTGCCATCGCCATCGGCCACCCGATCGGTGCATCTGGCGCGCGGGTTCTCAACACCCTGCTGTTCGAAATGAAGCGCCGCGACGCCAAGAAAGGCCTTGCAACGCTGTGCATCGGCGGCGGCATGGGCGTGGCGCTCTGCGTCGAACGCGACTGATCCGGCCGGGCGGGGGGCCAAGGCGCTCCGCCCCACCCAACTTAATCCCACATCCGTCACGAAATATTATTGCGCCGAAACTTCCCCCGGCGTAACAACGTTACTGAATGAATTTTGGAGGAGCCCAATATGGCCCGTGTAGCACTTGTCACCGGCGGCAGCCGGGGTATCGGCGAAGCCATCTCGAAAAAACTGAAATCCGAAGGCTATGAGGTCGCCGCGACCTATGCCGGCAATGATGAGGCCGCGGCCAAGTTCACCGCAGAAACCGGCATCAAGACCTATAAATGGAACGTCGCCGACTATGACAGTTCCAAGGCGGGTATTGCACAGGTCGAGGCCGATCTTGGCCCGATCGACGTGGTTGTCGCCAATGCGGGCATCACCCGCGACGCGCCCTTCCACAAAATGACACCCGAGATGTGGCATGAGGTGATCGACACCAATCTCACCGGCGTGTTCAACACCGTACACCCGATCTGGCCCGGCATGCGCGAACGCAAATTCGGCCGCATCATCGTGATCAGTTCGATCAACGGCCAAAAGGGTCAGTTCGCCCAGGTCAATTACGCAGCGACCAAAGCCGGCGATCTGGGCATCATCAAGTCGCTGGCCCAGGAAGGCGCACGTGCAGGCATCACCGCCAACGCCATCTGCCCGGGCTATATCGCGACCGAAATGGTCATGGCGATCCCGGAAAAGGTCCGCGAATCGATCATCGCAGGTATCCCCGCGGGTCGTCTGGGCGAACCGGAAGAAATCGCGCGCTGCGTCGCCTTCCTGGCGTCGGACGATGCCGGTTTCATCAACGGCTCGACCATCTCGGCGAACGGCGCTCAGTTCTTCGTGTAAGCATGTCTTGACCATGGCAAAGGGCCGGACCTCATGTGGGATCCGGCCCTTTCCTGTTTCACCCGGCCTTCTGATGGCTCCCCTCAGCGCAAGGTTTTCGACGGGAAAAGCCAGGCGAATGCGCCTTTAATTGCGCGGGCGCGCTCTTGATGGGCAGCCTCAAAGGCACGGCGGGACGTGGAAAGTGTTGTCGCTTCGAACATGGTGAATATCCTGTTATCTGGTGTTTGTGATCCTGCATCCAACATCGTCTTTTCACCGCCTCCCGACAAACGAGACTTTTCAATGCCTCAGTTTAGTTTTACTTAACTGGCATGACGGATCGCCTTCCCCCTCTGACCGCATTGCGCGCCTTTGATGCCGCCGCCCGGCACATGTCCTTTTCCCGCGCCGCGGACGAGCTGAACGTGACCCCTGCCGCGCTGTCCTTTCAGATCAAATCCCTGGAAGAGCATCTGGGCCAGCCCCTGTTCCGCCGCCTCAATCGCGCGGTCGAACTGACCGAAGCGGGGCGCGCCCTGGCCCCCGGGGTCGAGGATGCGTTTCAGACATTGACCGCCTCATGGCGCGCCGCGCGCCGGCTTCAGGACAACACCACCCTGAACGTGACCGCCGGCCCCGCATTCACGGCAAAATGGCTGGCCCCCCGGCTGTATGAATTTGCCCAGGCACATCCCGAGATCGACCTCAGGTTCATCGCCAGCCTGCGTGTGATGGACTTTACCCGTGACGAGATCGACGTGGCGATTCGATTTGGCTATGGCCCGGATACCGATCTCTACTCCATACCGCTGGCCAATGAATGGGTGACCCCTGTGATGACACCTGACATGGCCAGACGCTTTCCAACCCCCCAAAGCCTTGTGTCGGCACCCCTGGTCTTTGACGATTCGACCAGCTTTCTGGATCCGCCCTGCGACTGGCCCGCGTGGTTCCGCGCCGTGGGCATGACATTCCAACCTCAACACGGCCCCCGGTTTTCCCAGGCCGATCACGCAGTGGACGCGGCCCTTGCCGGTGTCGGCATCGTGCTGGGCCGCCGCGCCCTGGTGGTCAAGGATATCCATGAAGGTCGCCTTGTCGCCCCCTATGGCGTGGCCCTGTCCACCAAGGCCCAATTCCGGTTCATTTGCCCGAAAGGGGCCGAGGAACGCCCCCATATCAAAGCCCTGCGCGACTGGATTCTGGAAGAGATCGAGAAAACCGCCTCGGTCTCCGAGGCCCTGACGATCATCCCCGCAGAAGAGGTCGCCCCGGCATGACGCGTTCCAGCGCTACGGTCATCGGTTTCGGGGCAGTTCTGCTCTGGTCGCTTCTGGCTCTGTTCACCGTCGGCTCGGCACCCACGCCGCCGCTGTTGCTGAATGCGATCTGCTTTTCCATCGGCGGCGCGCTTGGGCTGATCTGGACCCTGGCCAATGGCGGTCTGGGACAGCTGCGACAGGTTCCGCTTGGAATCTATGCCTTCGGAACGCTGGGCCTGTTTGGCTATCACGCGCTTTATTTTTCCGCCCTGCGTCTGGCTCCGGCTGCCGAGGCCGGGCTGATCGCCTATCTCTGGCCGTTGCTGATCGTGCTGTTTTCCGGCCTGCTGCCCGGGGAACGGTTGCGGCGGGGTCATCTGATCGGTGCCGGCTTCGGCTTTGTCGGGGCCGCCCTGATCATCTCGGGCGCGGGCTCGGGTTTTCAGACGCAATACCTTGCCGGATACGGGCTGGCCCTTCTGTGCGCGCTGACATGGTCGGGCTATTCCG
Source organism: Aestuariivita sp. (assembly GCF_049276915.1). Classification (NCBI taxonomy): domain Bacteria; kingdom Pseudomonadati; phylum Pseudomonadota; class Alphaproteobacteria; order Rhodobacterales; family Paracoccaceae; genus Aestuariivita; species Aestuariivita sp. The sequence continues at coordinate 58,000 of NZ_JBASXK010000076.1, forward strand.
TCATGTCGCGCCGCTTTGGCTCCGCGCCGACGGCCAGTGTGGCGGTGTTCTGCATCGCAACTGCCGTCCTGTCGGCCGGTTTGCATCTGGCGCTTGAAGACACTGTCTGGCCCGAGGGACGCCTCGGCTGGATCGCCACGATCGGGCTTGGCCTTGGGCCTGTGGGTCTGGCCTTTTACATTTGGGACATCGGGGTCAAACGGGGTGATATTCAGCTCTTGGGAACCAGCTCATACGCTGCCCCGCTGCTGTCGACCCTCATTCTTGTGGGTGCAGGAATCGCCTCGCCCAGTTGGACACTGGCGCTGTCTGCCGTCCTGATCACCGGCGGCGCAGCGATTGCCGCGCGCGCCAGCCTGTCTGACAACCTGTCTCAGTGAGACAGGCGTTCAATCTCTTCCTTGAGTTTGAGCTTTTGCTTCTTGAGCGCGGCTATGTGCAGTCCGTCAACACCGGGGGCGCGCTGCGCCTTTTCGACCTGTTCTTCGAGGATGTGGTGTTTCTTCTTCAGTTCCGACAGATGCGAGCTCAGGCTCATGGGCAATCCTCCTCTGAATGCGTTGCAGTTCAAGTGGATCACACTTGCTGCATTCTGTCACGCCGCAAGCGCAGCATGTGGATAACCAAAGGTAAAGATCAAAGGGCCGTGATCATTTCCGCGACGCCGAAGGCCAGTCCAGCGGCGCGGCATCGCGCAAGATTTTCGACACCTCGGCCCGATAGCTTTCGCCGTCACGTTCATGATGCGCGCCCTCATGCAGCACCAGCGGCGCATGCAGGCGAAAGGCCGCCCGCCCGGTTTTGCGCGCGCGCAATATGATCAGATGCGCATCGCGCCCCGCCCGCGCGGTGACCGGCAGCAGTTCCAGACTGGACAAGCGGCCCCGCACAGCGCTCAAAAGATCCGGCAACCGCTCGGCCCTCAGGATCACATGCAAGCATCCTTTCGGTGCCAGCCGCCGCGCAGCCACATCGATCCAGACCTCCAGAGGCGTATCCTCGCTCAAGGCCGCCTCTCGCCCGGAATCCACCGCGGCCTGGCGGGATTGGCGCTGATAATAAGGCGGATTGGCGATCACATGATCAAAGCTTGCCTGTTTCACGGCATCCGGCAAATGCCCCAGATCGGCCTCGAAGACCTCCATCCGAGCCTGCGCCTCATGGGCATTGCGCCGGGCCAGATCGGCATATTGCGCCTGCCGCTCTACCCCGGTCAGGCGCAGCCCGGAGATGCGCGCATGCAGACACAGCGCCGCGGCACCTGCGCCGCATCCCAGGTCCAGCAGGCTCTGCCCCGGCTGCGCCGGAACGCAGGCCGCCAACAGCACCGGATCCACCCCCGCGCGATAGCCCCGGCCGGGTTGCCAAAGATGCAACCGCCCGCCCAGAAAGGCATCGCGCGTCAGCTCATCGCTCACTGGCCCAGATCAATCTCATTGTCGCGCATGACCCGCACAGCCCGGTCATATTCATCCGCCCGCACCATCATCCGCTGCGGCAATGCACCTATGCCGCCATGCAGCAAGCTCATGTTTACGTCCAATGCAAAGCAGGCTATACCCTCGCCCTCAAGAAGGGCGCTGGCAAAGGCCATCACGGTTGGATCGGTGCTGCGCAAAAGTTCCTTCATGTGGTCGATCTAAGGATTACGCAGGTGGTTGTCGAGCCTGCTGGCAGGAGTGTGATGGACATCGCCGTATCACAAAAGCCGCATGAGCGGCTGGCAGACAGCTTGACCGAAGAAATGGCCGCGGTGAACAGCCTCATCCGCGAGAGGATGGCGTCAGAACATGCCCCCCGCATTCCCGAGGTGACCGCGCATCTGGTCGAAGCAGGCGGCAAACGCCTGCGCCCCATGCTGACGCTGGCCTCGGCCGTGATGTGCGGCTATCCCGGCCCCTATCACGTGCATCTGGCCGCAACGGTCGAATTCATTCATACCGCCACGCTGCTGCATGACGATGTGGTCGATGAAAGCAAACAGCGGCGCGGACGGCCCACGGCAAACCTGCTCTGGGACAACCAGTCCAGCGTGCTTGTTGGCGATTACCTCTTTGCCCGGTCCTTCCAGTTGATGACCGAGACCGGCAGCCTGCGGGTGCTGAACATCCTGTCCAACGCAGCCGCCACCATTGCCGAAGGCGAGGTTCTGCAACTCACCGCCGCGCAGAATCTGGCCACGGATGAGGCGATCTATCTCAAGGTCGTGCGCGGCAAGACCGCGGCCCTGTTCTCGGCCGCAACCGAAGTCGGAGGCGTGATCGCAGGCGCGGACGAACCCCTTGTTCGGGCGCTGTTCGATTACGGCGATGCGCTGGGGATCGCCTTTCAGATCGCCGATGATCTTCTGGATTACCAGGGGGACAGCGCGGCAACCGGCAAGAATATCGGGGATGATTTCCGCGAAAGGAAACTGACCCTGCCCGTGATCAAGGCCGTGGCCCAGGCCACCCCTGACGAGCGCGCCTTCTGGGAACGCACCATCGAGAAAGGCAAACAGGGCGACGGCGATCTTGAAGAAGCGCTGCGCCTCATGGCCAAATACGGCACGCTGGCTGCAACCCGCGATGACGCAAACGCCTGGACGCAAAAGGCGCGCGAGGCGATCCTGCAGCTCCCCCCGCATCCGATCCGCGACATGCTGCATGATCTGGCGGATTATGTGGTCGAACGGCTGAATTGATCCGCCCGGCGGCCACTATTCACCCGCGCGCGGCACCGGCACTCTGACAGGCGCGCACCCACCACTGCGGATGGGCCTGCGCGATGCGCATCGCTGCCGCCTGCGCTGCCTGCCGGTCCGGGAACACGCCGAAACACGTGGCCCCTGACCCGGACATGCGCACCAGGTCCGCCCCCTCCAGCGCCTGCAAGGCCGTGGCGATCTGCGGCGCGCAGGACAGCGCCGGAGCCTGCAGATCGTTGCGCTGCGCCGCCAGCCATTCAACGAACCCGGCGCGGTCCTCGAAGACAGGCATATCGTCCATCTGCGCGTTGACCTTCTGCGCCAATGCGGTGAACACCCGCGGTGTCGGCACATGGTCACCGGGATTGACCAGCACCAGATCCAGCCGGGGCACTGTGGGGGCGACATTCACGATCTCACCAATCCCCTGCATCCGCTGAGGCGCGCCGGACAGGCACACCGGCACATCCGCGCCCAGGTCCAATGCCGCCGAAACCGGCCCCGCCAGATCGCGCAGAACAGCCGCCGCATCCGACGATCCTCCGCCGATACCGGCCCCATGCGGCAGGTTCTTTTCCAGATGGATATGACCGGTCCAGCCGCAGGCCTGCGCCGCACGCCAGACCAGATTGCGCGCATCCCCGGGCACCCCCAAGGCAAAAGGCCCCGTCACCTCAAGCTGCATCTCGGGACCGGGGCGATACCACAACCGGTCACCGACATCCGCAAACACCACCAGGCTGTCCAGCAGATGATAACCGTCAGGCCGTTGGCCCGTCACATGCAGCGTCAGATTGAGCTTGGCCGGGGCAAACCCCTCAGCTGTCGTCATTCGCGACCTTCAACGGGGGGGCACCTTCATCAGACAGAACCTGATCCAACCCGACATCCAGCTTCCTGCGGATACGCTCCGGATCGGCTTCGCTATCGGTGTCCTGCGGATCGATAAAGCTCAGGGCGCGTTTCCACTGGAACTCGGCTTCGCGATAACGTCCCACGGCCCAATAGACATCCCCCAGATGATCATTGACCACGGGATCCACCGGCATCAGTTCCACCGCACGTTCCATATGACCCACCGCTTCGTCATAGCGGCCCAGCCGGTACAGCACCCAACCAAGGCTATCCACGATATACCCGCTGTCCGGGCGCGCGGCGACCGCCCGCTCGATCATTTCCAGCGCCTCTTCAAGGTTGATCTTCTTTTCAACCATCGAATAGCCCAGATAGTTCAGCACCTGGGGCTGGTCGGGACGAATGGCCAGAGAGGCACGGAAATCGGCTTCGGCTTCGGGCCAGTTGCCCAGGCGTTCATGGCTGATGCCGCGCACATAATGCAGGAACCATTCGGTGCGCGCACCCTCTTCGGTCAGGTCCAGCGCACGGTCATAGGCCTCGACCGCGGCTGCGAAATTGTCCTGCTGGCGCTGCAGATCGCCCAGCGCCGTATGTACCGACGCCAGCTCCGGGTAATCAATCGCAAGCTGCTCCAGCACTTCGATGGCCGCATCGGTCTTGCCCGACCGGCTCAGAGCATCCGCCCGGCCCTGTTCCGCCGCAAAAAAGTCCGGCGACGTGGATGGCACGCGCTTGAAGGCTTGGATCGCCTGCTCATACTGGCCCATCTCTTCCAGAAGCTGCGCATTCATCAGGGCCACATCAATATGCTCAGGGCGCAGGAACTCGGCCATGCGGCCGTAAATCAGCGTGTATTCATCATTGGCTTCGCTGTTCAGAGCGGCCGCAATCGAATAGAACACCTCGGCCATGCCATCGCGTACCGAGGTGACATGGCTGAAGGCCAAGGTCTCGCCCGCGGCAAGCCGATCCGCCTGACTGGTCAGCCCGGGATCGAACCCCCCGGCAAAGGTATCCGCCAGAAGGCTGAGCGCATCGGGATTGCGCCCAAGTTGCGACAGGATTTCCGCCCGCGCCATCGCCCCGCGCCGGGTCATCATCACCCCGCCCATGGTGTCATCGGCAAAGATCGCCTCGGCACCTTCGAAATCTCCCACCATCGCAAGCGCCATGGCCTTGTGATAATAGGCAAAGCCACGCAGCCCGTTCTGTTCAGCCACCGCATCGAACGCCTCAAGGGACTGGCTGACCGATCCGGCACCCAGATGGGCCCAGGCCTTGATCAGACCATCCACCAGCGGACCGATACCCAATGTCTCGACATCCCGCGCCAGAATCTCGGCATAGGCGTCCTGATCCGCCAACCCGGCCAGCACAACCATATGTGCAACCTGACTGCGCAGCCCTTTTTCCTCGATCGCGATCGCCACGGGCATGGCGCGGCCGAACTGACCCGTGGCCAGATAGGACAGCACCGTATCTTCCATCAGCTCGGCATTGCCCGGATCCAGCAAGAGGGCCCGTGACAGGAAACCGGCGGCAGCCTCGAAATCGCTGTTCTGGAGCGCGTTGCGGCCCGCCAGATAGGACCCCGACTTGGACCCGGCAGATGCCATGGGCACCCCAAGGGCCAATCCGGACACGAGACCTGCCAGAATAATCCTGCGAAAACCGTTCATACCAAACCCTGTCCAGCCATGTTCCCTCATGTTCAAAGCTAGGCCGACAAACCAACAGGTGCAATGGCGGCGAGGGCTTTCAGCCAACAGATAAGCAGTGATTTGATCACATATTGGGATAGTTCGGTCCGTCACCGCCCTGTGGCACCGTCCAGTTGATGTTCTGGCTGGGGTCCTTGATGTCACAGGTCTTGCAATGCACGCAGTTCTGGAAGTTGATGACAAAGCGCGTGTCCTTGCCCTCTTCCTCGACGAACTCATACACACCCGCCGGACAATAGCGCGCCGAAGGGCCTGCGAATTTGGGCAGGTTCACATTCACCGGCACGCTGGCATCCTTGAGATGCAGATGCGCGGGCTGGCTTTCCTCGTGATTGGTCATCGAGAACGAGACATTCGTCAGACGATCAAAACTCAGCTTCCCATCGGGTTTGGGATAGACGATCTCTTTGTGCTTTGAGGCTTCCTCGGTCGCTGCCGCATCCGTTTTGCCGTGGCCCAAAGTGCCGAAGAACGAAAAGCCCATCGTGTTGGTCCACATATCCAGACCACCGCCCACCAGCGAGGCCAGCAAGCCGTGCCTGGACCACAGCGGTTTGACATTGCGCACTTTCTTGAGGTCCTTGCCAATGGCACCCTCCCGCACTTCGGTCTCATAGGCGGTCAGCTCATCGCTGGCGCGACCGGCCTTGATCGCGTCCACAGCGGCCTCGGCTGCCGCTTTGCCCGACAGCATCGCATTGTGGTTGCCCTTGATGCGCGGCACGTTGACCATGCCCACCGAACAGCCCAGCAAGGCGACACCGGGTGCCACCATCTTGGGCATCGACTGGTAACCGCCTTCGGAAATCGCGCGCGCGCCATAGGCGATGCGCTTGCCCCCTTTCAGCAGCTCGGCAACCATCGGATGATGCTTGAAGCGCTGGAATTCCATGTAGGGGAACAGATACGGGTTCTTGTAGTTCAGGTGCACCACGAACCCGACATAGACCTGGTTGTTGTCCAGATGATAGATGAACGACCCGCCGCCGGCTTCCTTGCCCAGGGGCCAGCCCATCGTATGGGTCACGGTGCCCATCCGGTGCTTGGCCGGATCGATCTCCCAGATCTCTTTCATGCCCAGACCGAATTTCTGCGGCTCATGACCTTTGGACAGGTCGTATTTCGCCATCACTTCCTTGGCCAGCGATCCGCGCACGCCTTCGGACAGGAACACGTATTTGCCATGCAGTTCCATCCCCGGCTCGGTGTTCTCACCAACAGAGCCATCCGCCTCCAGCCCGAAGACACCGGCCACGACGCCTTTGACCTCGCCATTGTCGCCATAGACAAGTTCGGAGCAGGACATGCCCGGGAAAATCTCGACGCCCAGTTCTTCGGCCTGCTCCGCCATCCAGCGGCAGACATTGCCCATCGACACGATGTAATTGCCGTGGTTGTTCATCAAGGGCGGCATCGGCCAGTTGGGGATACGGATCTGCCCCGCCTCACCCAGCATGTAGAAATTGTCTTCCTTGACGGGCACGGTGATCGGCGCACCGCGATCGCGCCAATCGGGCATCAGCGCATCCAGACCACAGGTATCCAGAACCGCACCCGACAGGATATGCGCGCCCACTTCCGAGCCCTTCTCCAGCACCACGACACTCAGATCCGCGTCCAGCTGTTTCAGACGGATCGCCGCCGACAGACCCGCAGGCCCCGCCCCGACGATCACAACGTCATATTCCATCGCTTCGCGTTCAATCTCGGCCATTGTGGCGCTCCCTGCTGTATGCTCCCCGTCGCACAAGGGATCTTGCGCGAAACAATCCGTCGCGGCTGAATATCGGCTGCGGTCGGGATAGGTCAATCAGAACACGCCAAATTGCCGCGATTTTCCGTCACGTTCTGCCCGTTTAAGCGGCAAACCCTCAACTGTCGGGCCGGTCCCCCATAAGATAGCGCGGACCGGTTCCCTTGCTGCGCGCAACATCGCCGGGATTATACAGGCTGCATGTGTCCAGGCTCAGACAACCACAGCCGATACACCCGTCCAGATTGTCCCGCAGCTGCGTCAGCGTGGCGATGCGCCGGTCCAGATGATCGCGAAACGACAGGCTGATTTCTGCCCAATCCGCGGCACTTGGCGTACGCCCCCCGGGCAACCGGTCAAGCTCGGCCCGGATCTGCGGCAGGGTAAAGCCGAATTGCTGCGCGATGATCACGAAACTCAGACGCCGGATATCGGCGCGATGAAACCTCCGTTGCCCCCCGGCATTGCGCCAGGGATGTACCAGCCCCTGATCCTCGTAATACCGGATGGCGGACACGGCCAGCCCGGTCCGATCCGCCAACGCCCCGATCGACAACCCCGCAGACATCGAAAAAATTCCTTGACCTCAAGTTAGCTTGAGCAATTACCGTGATGCGCAATCGATCAAAAGGCAAGACAGAAAGGGATTTTGACATGCCCACAACGCTGGAACATACCAATTACACCGTCGCCGACCCCGACAAGACCGCCGCCTGGATGTGCGATGTCTTTGGCTGGCATATCCGCTGGGCGGGCGACTCGATTCACAAGGGGCGCAGCGTGCATGTGGGCGATG
>NZ_JBASXK010000077.1:0-15624 GCF_049276915.1 Aestuariivita sp.
GTTCGAATGGTACAACAGTAGATTTGGCCATGGTGGCATATCCTTTCTCTTTGAGAACGACGGCGTCTTGAACACCGCCATGATATGCCGCCTACTTCAGACCATCACCAACTTTCGGGCATAACTCCCTTCCAATCGGCAAACGTGCTCAATCTGTCCATGAGTGGGTTGGATCTTCAGCGCGCGAAAAGAATAAAAAAAGGGTTTTGCAACTATACCATAAGCCTGACATTTGATCGATTAACAATCGATTGCGAGCGAGTAAATGTCAAAAGCCCTTGTTGCCTTAGGCGCAAACCTGCCTGAACCGACGGGTGACCCAGCGTCAAATCTGCGCCGCGCACTGCAGGAGATGGCATCTGAGGATCTTGTGATTCGAAGTGTCAGCCGGTTTTTCGCGACGCCATGCTTTCCGGCGGGGGCCGGACCGGACTATGTCAACGCGGCAGCGGTCGTGCAAAGCGACCTCAAGCCAGATGAGATTCTGGCCCGTCTTCATCGTATCGAAGAGCGTATGGGCCGCAACCGTGAGACGCGCTGGGGAATGCGGACGCTGGACCTTGATCTCATTGCCATGGGGGACAGCATTCTGCCGGACCGTGCGACGCAGGGAGCCTGGGTCGATCTTGATCAGACCGATCAGCAATTGCGCGCGCCCGATCAGTTGATCCTGCCCCATCCCCGGCTTGCTGATCGCGCCTTTGTGCTTGTGCCTTTGGCCGATATCGCGCCCGACTGGGTGCATCCGGTCACGGGCGGCAGCGTCCTTGAGATGTGTGCGGCGCTGCCGGAGGAAGACAGGGCCGACGTGCGCCCGATCTGAGCAATGCGGGGGCTTGGCCGAGGGCGGTGAATACTGCGCGATCATGTGCCGAAGCACCACATATCACGGGTTGTCAAGCTTTTGGATTGCCATTAGATAAGCGCCTTCTGGACGAGATTGATGATTGGAGTTCTTTCATGGCCCGCGTAACGGTAGAAGACTGCGTCGATAAGGTTCCCAACCGCTTTGAGTTGGTGATGCTGGCTGCGCATCGCGCCCGTGAGGTGTCCTCGGGTTCGCCGATCACGGTGGATCGCGACAATGACAAGAATCCCGTCGTTGCCCTGCGTGAAATCGCCGAAGAGACCCAGAGCGCTGATGAACTGCGTGAGCGTCTGATCGAATCGAACCAGACACAGATCGAAGTCGACGAGCCTGAAGACGACCAGATGGCACTGCTGATGGGGGCCGAATCAGACAAGCCTGCCGACGACGATATGTCCGAAGAGAAACTCCTGCGCGCGCTGATGGAGGCGCAAGGGCAGGGCTAAACCTTCAGGTGCGGACGGGATGATCACTTCTGAAGACCTGATCGCGCTGGTCCGCGCATACAATCCGAAAACCAATGCAGAGCGCATCACCGCGGCCTATGAGTTTGGCCGCGAGATGCATGAGGGCCAGACCCGTCATTCGGGAGAGCCCTATTTCTCGCATCCCGTGGCCGTGGCCGCGATCCTGAACGAACAGCGGCTGGATGATGCGACGATCATCACCGCCTTGCTGCATGACACCATCGAGGACACCAAAGCATCCTATTCCGAAGTCGCGAAGCGTTTTGGGGATGAGGTCGCGATGCTGGTGGATGGCGTGACCAAGCTGACAAACCTGCAGCTCTCCAGTCACGAGACCAAGCAGGCCGAGAATTTCCGCAAGCTGTTCATGGCAATGTCCAAGGATCTGCGCGTGATCCTGGTCAAGCTGGCGGACCGGCTGCACAACATGCGCACGATCAAGGCGATGCGTGTGGAAAAACAGGCGCAAAAAGCCCGTGAGACAATGGATATCTATGCGCCTCTGGCAGGCCGGATGGGTATGCAGTGGATGCGCGAAGAGCTGGAAGACCTGGCCTTTCGCGTGCTCAACCCGGAAGGGCGACAGTCGATCATCCGCCGGTTCATCATGTTGCAGAAGGAAAGCGGGGATGTGATCCATCGCATCACCGGTGACATGCGCGCGGAACTGTCCAAGGCGGGGATCGAGGCCGAGGTCTATGGTCGCGCCAAGAAGCCCTATTCGATCTGGCGCAAGATGGAAGAGAAAGAGCAGGGCTTCTCGCGGCTGTCTGACATCTATGGTTTTCGCATCATCACGCGCACGGAAGAAGATTGCTATCGCGCCCTGGGAGCGATCCACCGGCGCTGGCGCGCGGTGCCGGGGCGGTTCAAGGATTACATCAGCCAACCCAAGTCGAACGGCTATCGCTCGATCCATGCAACCGTGTCAGGACGCGACGGCAAGCGGGTCGAGGTGCAGATTCGCACCACGCAGATGCATGATGTGGCAGAGACCGGCGTGGCGGCGCATTGGTCCTATCGCGATGGGGTGCGCTCGGAAAACCCGTTTGCCGTCGATCCGGCCAAATGGATTTCATCGCTGAACGAGCAATTCGAGGGCGAAGACGATCACGACGAATTCCTCGAAGCGGTCAAGCTTGAGATGTATTCCGACCAGGTATTCTGCTTCACGCCCAAGGGGGATGTGGTCAAGCTGCCGCGTGGTGCCACGCCGATTGATTTCGCCTATGCGATCCACACCCGGATCGGATCAGCGGTGGTGGGTGCCAAGGTGGACGGGCTGCGCGTCCCGCTTTGGACGCGGCTGAAAAACGGACAGTCGGTTGAGGTCATCACCGCTGAGGGCCAAACACCGCAAGCCAGCTGGCTGGATATTGCCACGACGGGCAAGGCCAAGACCGCGATCCGGCGTGCATTGCGCGAAGTGGACCGCGAGCGGTTCATCAAGCTGGGCCGCGAACTGGCCCGCGCGGCGTTCGAACATGTGGATCGCAAGGCCACGGACAAGGTTCTGACCACCGCGGCAAAACACCTGAGGCTGGACAGCCGAGAGGTGTTGCTGGCCCGCCTTGGCAGTGCCGAGATCACCGGGCATGAGGTCGTGCAGGCGGTCTATCCCGAACTTGCCCCCGATCAGGGAGATCAGATTTCTCCGCGGCGGGCGGTGATCGGCCTTCAGGCCGGGCAGTCGTTCGAGCGCGCCGCGTGTTGCCAGCCGCTCCCCGGTGAGAGGATCGTGGGCATCACGTTCCGCGGCAAGGGCGTGGTTGTCCATGCGATCGACTGCGAATTGCTCAGCGAGTATGAAGACCAGCCCAACCGCTGGATCGACCTGCATTGGCATGCGGGCACCCATCCGCCGGTCTATGGCACGACCCTTGATCTGACCATCGGGAACGATGCCGGCGTCCTGGGGCGTATTTGCACATTGATCGGCGAGAAGAAGGCCAATATCTCGAACTTGAACTTCGTGGATCGCAAACCAGATTTCTACCGGCTGCTGATCGACGTTGAATTGAGAGATATCGAGCAGTTGCACTCGTTGATGTTGACGCTGGAAGCGGACAGCGATGTGGCTGCCTTGGAACGGCACCGGGATAAAGTGCGCCACCGCGCAATCGTGGGTTAAGGCGGACACAAGGCACAAGAAGGTTTTCTGACTTGGTATTCAAACGCCGGGATCGTCGTACAATGCTGCGCACCATGGGAGAGGCTCTGTACCCCCGTGGCGGGTGGACCCGTGCGTTTCACTATGTCAAGCACCGGGTGCGGCGTTTGCCCGATAGCCCCGAACGCATCGCGCGCGGGATCTGGGCCGGTGTATTTGTGACCTTCACGCCGTTTTACACCATGCATTTCCTTGCGGCGGCTTTGATCGCCCGGCTGATGCAGGGCAATATCATCGCATCGCTGATGGCGACGTTTTTCGGCAATCCACTGACATATGTGCCCATCGGGGTGGTCTCGCTGCAGACCGGTCACTGGCTGCTGGGGACGGAATTCGAGGTCGGGGACAAGTCTTTCGGCGGCAAGTTTGTCGATGCCGGCGGTGATCTCAAGCACAACTTCATGACGCTGTTCAACGATCAGCAACCCGATTGGCATGGGCTGGCCGTCTTTTACGACGAAGTGTTCTTTCCCTATCTGGTCGGCGGCCTTATCCCGGGTATGATTACCGCATCGGTCTGCTATTACCTGAGCGTGCCGTTGATCCGGGCCTACCAGCATCGCCGCAAGGGCGCGATCAAGGCCAAGCTGATTGCAATCAAGAAAAAAGCTGCCGCCAAGGCTGACGCCAAACGGAAAGCGGACTAGGTTTTGAATTCTGAATTTGGAGATTTGCCTATGTCTGGCCTGTACCCTTTGCGCCTTGGCGTGAACATCGATCACGTGGCGACTGTGCGCAATGCACGCGGCGGTGACACGCCTGACCCGTTGCGCGCGGCCCGGTTGGCTGAAGAGGCCGGAGCCGATGGCATCACGGCGCATTTGCGCGAAGATCGCCGGCATATCTCGGATGCGGATATCGAGGGGCTGATGGACATCCTGACGGTTCCGTTGAATTTCGAGATGGCCGCAACGGACGAGATGCAGAAGATTGCGTTGCGCCATAAACCGCATGCCGTCTGCATCGTGCCCGAGAAACGCGAAGAACGCACGACCGAGGGCGGACTGGAAGTCGCGCGGGAAGAAAACCGGCTGGCCCATTTCATCGCACCGCTGCGCGATGCCGGGTGCCGGGTGTCGATCTTCATCGCCGCTGACAAACGGCAGATCGAAGCCGCGCGTCGCATCGGTGCCGAGGTGATCGAACTGCATTCCGGCGCGTATTGCGATGCGTATCACGAGGGCCGCGTTGACGACCGCGACCGTGAACTGGAGGCGCTGCGCGAGATGTCCAGCTTTGCCCATGGGCTTGGGTTGGAGGTTCATGTGGGCCACGGATTGACCTATGAAACCGTCGGCCCGGTCGCGGCTTTCCCCGAAGTGCGGGAACTGAACATCGGGCATTTTCTCATTGGCGAGGCGATCTTTCGCGGGTTGCAACCTGCCATCGCCGAGATGCGCCGCCTGATGGACGAGGCGCGCAGCTGATGGGCTTGTGCCAGGCGTTTGGGCGCGGGCGTGACAAGAGCGTTGTCCCGATGCTTGCGGCGGCTGGCTGAGATGCGCGGTGCCTGGCTGGCCCTGACGATTGGCCTGCTGATATCGGGCGCGGCCCTTTATGTACTGGAAGGTGCCCGGGCGGGGGTTTCGATGTCGAAAACCCATGTGGGGCCGACACCTGTCACGATCCATGAGGGCGATGGCCCGACCGTGGTGATCGCCCATGGCTTTGCCGGTTCGCTCCAGATGATGCAGGGCTATGCGTTGCCCCTTGCGCAAGCCGGATACCGCGTGTTGGCCTTTGATTTCGAGGGGCATGGCCGCCACCCCGTGCCGATGTCCGGGGATGTAGGCTCGATCGACGGAACAACCCGCTTGCTGGTCGAGCAAACGCTGCAGGTTGTCGCCTCGGCTCAGAGTGACAGGCCAGTTGCCTTGCTGGGGCACTCCATGGCGACCGACATTCTGATCCGCGCTGCCATTCAAGAGCCGGAACTGATTGGCCCGCTGGTCGTGATTTCGGCGTTTTCCCAGGAGGTGACCGCAGATCAGCCGCCGTCGATGCTGATGATCACAGGCGCGTGGGAGCCGGGATTGCGCGCTTTTGCGCAGCGCGCGGTTGCCATGGTGGATCCGTCCATCGCTGAGGGAGAGTTGGCGCAGTCAGGCGCGGTATCGCGCAAGGCTGTTGTCGCGCCGCTGGCGGAGCATGTCGGTGTCCTGCACAGCCGTCCGGGGCGGGCCGAAGCGGTTGCGTGGCTCAATGCCTATTATGGCCGTACCGAGGTGCCGGCGATCCCTGCGACCGGGCCATGGACGCTGATCCTGCTGATCGCCATCGTGGGCCTTGCGCGCCCCTTGTCGCGGTTGCTGCCGGCGCGGCCCGATCCAGCGCGTGACGCGCTGTCCAGGTCTCGGTTTGCGGCGGTTCTGCTGGTGCCTGCGCTGATCGCGCCGCCACTTGCGGTCTGGATCGACCCCCAGGCCCTGCCGGTTCTGGTGGCCGATCATCTAGCGGTGCATCTGGGTCTCTTTGGACTGATCCAATTGGCGTTGTTGCGATATTTCAACGTCAGCTTCGGCCGTGTCTCGTGGATCGGTGTTCTGGCGATACTGGTTTGGGGGTTGGGATTGTTCGGGCTGGCCCTTGATCGCTATGCGGCGAATTTTCTGCCGATCCCGGAACGCGTGGTCATTATTGCGGCGCTGGCATTGGGGGCTGTGCCCTTCATGCTGGCGGATGCTTTGGTGACAGATGGCGGGCGAGCCTCGATCCTGCGCCGTGTTCTGGCGCGGGTGGCGTTCCTTGCATCGCTTGGCTTTGCTGTGTCACTGGATTTTCAGGGCCTGTTCTTCCTGATCATGATTGCCCCGGTGATCGTGATGTTCTACGCCCTGTTCGGTCTTGTTGGCCGCTGGGTGGCGCAACGGGAAGGTGCCATGGCGGCTGGCATCGGGCTTGGCCTGTGTCTGGCCTGGGCGCTGGGCGTCAGTTTCCCCATGTTCGCCACCGGATAAGAAGGAAGCGAGTGATGATCCTGGGCGTCGGCACCGATCTGGCAAACATCGAGCGCATTCAGAAAACGCTGGATCGCTTTGGAGATCGCTTTCGCAATCGCGTCTTCACCGAAACGGAGCAACGCAAAGCCGAACGCAGGCGCGATACCGCGGGAACCTATGCCAAGCGCTGGGCTGCCAAGGAAGCCTGTTCCAAGGCGCTGGGCACAGGCCTGCGCATGGGAATCGCGTGGAAGGATATGGCGGTCAGCAACCTGCCCACAGGACAGCCCGTCATGCATGTCACGGGCTGGGCGGCCCAGCGCTTGCGCGAATTGACGCCTGAAGGCCATACCGCGATCATCCATGTCACGTTGACGGATGATCACCCCTGGGCGCAGGCCTTTGTCGTCATCGAGGCGCGTCCCGATGACGAAACCGCACCCACCTTGACTTACCCCGGCCCGGCCCGCATGTAGCGGCCCAAAGGTCCAAACCCAGACGGAGAGCCTTATGGCCGCGAAAGAAAAGTCTTCGGGCGCTATCATCGAGACGATCAAGACCGTTGTTTATGCGCTGCTGATTGCGGGCGTGTTCAGGACCTTGTTCTTTCAGCCCTTCTGGATTCCCTCGGGGTCGATGAAGGAAACGCTGCTGGTGGGCGATTTCCTCTTCGTCAACAAGATGGCTTATGGCTATTCCTATGCCTCATGCCCGAGTATCCGGATTGCCGCGGTAGGTATTGATATCGATGCCGAAGATCTCTGCGGTTTCCTGAAAGGCGACAACACGCGAATCTGGGGCGGCGAGCCCGAACGCGGAGATGTCGCGGTGTTCCGCCACCCTGTGACGGGCCTTGATTTCATCAAGCGCGTCGTGGGCATGCCGGGAGAGCGTGTCCAGCTGATTCAGGGTGTGCTGCATGTCAACGGCACACCTGTCGAGCTTGAAGACGCCGGTGTCTTTACCGAGATATCCGAGTTGCAGGGCCCCGGCCGAGTGTCCCCGCGCTGTGAGAACGGCGTGGTTGGTCGTGGCGGTCTCTGCGAGAAATCGCGCCAGATCGAGACGCTGCCCGGCGGGCGCAGCCACGTGATCCTGAACATCGGGGATCAAAGCTCGGACAACACGCCGGTCTTTACCGTGCCCGAGGGGCATTACTTTTTCCTGGGCGACAACCGCGACAACTCATCCGACAGCCGTTTTTCGACACGCGCGAGTGGCGTGGGCTTCGTGCCCTACGAGAACCTGGTGGGCCGCGCGGACCGCATCCTGTTTTCTTCGGCAGGCTCTTCGCTTTTCGCGTTCTGGACATGGCGCGGCGATCGGTTCTTCAAGAGGATCGAGTGAAGCTCTCGGGTGAACTGAAAGCCTTCGAGGCGCGGATCGGCCATCATTTTGCCGACCCCGCGCTTCTGGTGTGTGCGGTCACCCATTCCTCGGTCGGATCGCCCGGTCGGGAAGACAATCAGCGGCTTGAGTTTCTGGGCGACAGGGTTCTGGGCCTGGTGTTGTCCGAAGCGCTTCTGGATCAGGATCTTGAGGCCTCGGAAGGGCAGCTGGCCCCGCGCTTCAATGCGCTGGTGCGCAAAGAAACCTGTGCAGATGTGGCGCGCGAGATCGATCTGGGGGCCGTGCTGCGGCTGGGCCGCTCGGAGATGCTGTCGGGCGGGCGTCGCAAACAGGCCTTGCTGGGGGATGCAATGGAAGCGGTGATTGCGGCCGTTTACAGCGACGCCGGCTTTGAGGCCGCGCGAGACCTCATATTGCGGCTATGGGGCAAACGGGTGGCGCAGGTCAAAGGTGACGCCCGTGATGCCAAGACCGCGCTGCAGGAATGGGCGCAGGCGCGCGGCATGCCACCGCCGGAATATGTCGAACTGTCGCGCTCGGGTCCGGATCATGCCCCGGTTTTCACCATCGCGGCGCGTCTGGAGACGGGGGCTCAGTCGCAAGCCAGTGCAGGCTCCAAGCGGCAGGCAGAGCAGGCGGCTGCGACGGCATTGCTGGCCTCGCTGGAAGATGTCTGAACTTTCATTGCGGACGATCGGGACGGTCAAAGCTGTCACGCTGATCCAGGGGCAAGGCTAACGAATGGCGCGCACCGATTGCATCGCGCTTTGAGTTCAACCAGACTCTGGTCTTGTGCGGGCACAAGAGATACACCAATGCATCTCCTGAAAGGGACGCTGACATGACGACACGCGCCGGATTTGTAGCCCTGATTGGTGAACCCAATGCGGGCAAGTCCACTCTCATGAACCGTATGGTCGGTGCCAAGGTGTCGATCGTGACCCACAAGGTGCAAACGACCCGTGCGCGAATCCGCGGCGTGGCGATGGCGGGTGAGACACAGATCGTCTTTGTGGACACACCCGGCCTGTTTCAACCGCGCCGCCGTCTGGATCGCGCCATGGTCGCGGCGGCCTGGGGTGGAGCGTCGGATGCCGATATCGTTGTCCTGCTGGTCGAGGCGCATCGGGGTGTGACCGAAGGCGTCGAGCGCATCCTTGCAGGCCTGGGGGATGTATCCAAGGGGCGCATGGTGGCCCTGGCGATCAACAAGATCGACAAGGTCGATACCGAAGTTCTGTTGGGCCTGTCGCAGGATCTCAATGAGCGGTTCGCCTTCGCGCGCACCTTCATGATCTCGGCCGAACGCGGGCATGGCGTCGAAGACCTGCGCGACTGGCTGGCTGGAGAACTGCCCGAAGGCCCCTGGCTTTATCCCGAAGATCAGATTGCCGATCTGCCGATGCGCATGATCGCGGCCGAAATGACCCGCGAGAAACTGACCCTGCGGCTGCATCAGGAATTGCCCTATCAATTGACGGTCGAGACCGAGAACTGGGAAGAACGCCCTGACGGCTCGGCCCGGATTGATCAGCTGATCTATGTGATGCGCGATGGTCACAAGGGCATTTTGCTGGGCAAGAAGGGCGAGACGATCAAAGCGGTCAGCACCGCCGCGCGCCATGAGCTGGAAGAGTTTCTGGGGCGCAAGGTGCATCTGTTCCTGCAGGTCAAGGTGCGCCCCAACTGGCTGGAAGAGTCCGAGCGCTATTCCGAAATGGGTCTTGAGTTCAAAGACGGGAACGCATGACCCGGCTGACTGCGCGGTTCTGGGTGGATGCCTATCTGGCGCGATTGCGCTTTGCCGATATCCCCGCCTTTGTGGTGGCCCATGGGGATGACACAGGCGGGGCGGTTCTGGTCAAGCTCAACACGCTGGACGGGCAGGCAAAGGCCTTTCAACGCGCGTTCGATCTGATGAGCGGCGAGCGCGCCTGGGTTATCCTGTGCGAGGGTGGAGAGAGCGATGTGGATGCGGCTGTCGCGCGCCAGCGCGGGTTTGATCCGGATCTCTGGGTGATCGAGGTCGAGGATCGGGCGGGGCGGCATCTGCTGGACCAGGAGGGGCTGAGCTAGTCTTGGACATATGGGGCGGGTCATTTGGGTATTTTTGACCAGAAAGAAGCCATGATGGTCCCTTGTGTTTTGAGCGCAGCGCGCTGATCTTTCGGGAATGGAGTGGCGTGGTCAGGGCATATTGCTATCATCGCGGCGGCATGGCGAAAGCTCTGTCATCATAGATGTGTTCACGCCGGAACAGGGGCGCCATGCGGGCGTCGTGCGGGGTGGCACCAGTCGCAAGATCGCGCCGATTCTGCAGGCTGGCGCGCAGCTGGACGTGAGATGGCGCGCGCGGCTTGAAGATCACATCGGGACATTCCAGGTGGAACTGCTGCGCAGTCGGGCGGCGGCGGCCATGTCCGGGCGGTTGGCCTTGGCGGGGTTGAATGCGGTGACCAGCCTTCTGGCTTTTGCCTTGCCGGAACGTGAAAGCCACCTAGCCCTTTATGGGGAGAGTGAACGGCTTTTGGATCTGTTGGGGCAGGATGAGATCTGGCCGCTAGCCTATTTGCGCTGGGAGTTGCGGCTGCTGGAAGAAACCGGCTTTGGCCTTGATCTGTCCTGTTGCGCCGTGACCGGAGCGCAGGAGGGTCTGGCCTATGTCTCGCCGAAATCCGGGCGCGCGGTGTCCAGAGCCGGAGCGGGTGACTGGGCGGACCGGTTATTGCCCTTGCCGCTGTGCTTGCTGGGTGAAGGGGACGCAGCAGATGGCGAGATCGCTCAGGCGTTGGACGTGACCGGTTATTTTCTGCAAAACAAGCTGGCCCCGGCGCTGGGTCACAAGCCTGTGCCCGAGGCGCGCGCCCGTTTCATCGATCAGGTGGTTCGGATGCTGTGACGCCTCATGGGTGGCGCGCAGATGGCTTGGCGGGCAAGGAAACGCGCCCGACCGGATGGCCGGGCGCGTTGTGTCATTGCACGGAGTGATCAGGCCAGAAGACGGCGCGCGATCACTTGGGCCTGGATCTCGGCGGCCCCCTCAAAGATGTTGAGGATGCGGGCATCGCAGAGCACACGGCTGATCTTGTACTCCAGCGCAAATCCGTTGCCGCCGTGAATCTGAAGGCCGTTATCCGCGGCCGCCCAGGCCACGCGCGCGCCCAGGAGTTTCGCCATCCCGGCTTCGAGATCGCAGCGCCGGCCTTCGTCTTTTTCGAAGGCGCTGAAATAGGTCAGCTGGCGGGCCACCATGATCTCGACCGCCATCATCGCCAGTTTGTTGGCGACACGCGGGAAGTTGATCAGGGACTTGCCGAACTGTTTGCGATCCTCGGCATATTGCATCGAGATATCCAGCGCGGATTGCGCCACGCCGATGGCGCGGGCGGCGGTCTGGATACGGGCCGATTCAAAGGTTTCCATCAGCTGCTTGAAGCCCTTGCCTTCTTCGCCGCCCAGAAGGTTCTCGCCCTTGACGTGGAAGTTGTCGAAACCCAGCTCGTATTCCTTCATGCCGCGATAGCCGAGAACTTCGATCTCGCCACCGGTCATGCCCTCGGTCGGGAAGGGGTTTTCGTCTGTGCCCGGTATCTTCTCGGCCAGGAACATCGACAGGCCCTTGTAGTCAGACGTATCGGGATCGGTGCGCGCCAGCAACGTCATCACCTGCGTGCGTGTGGCGTGGGTGATCCAGGTCTTGTTGCCGGTGATCTTGTAATCGCCGTTTTCATCCTTGACCGCGCGGGTGCGCAGGCTGCCGAGATCCGAGCCGGTGTTGGGTTCGGTGAACACGGCCGTTGGCAGCGTTTCGGCGCTGGCCAGTTTCGGCAGCCATTTCTGTTTCTGTTCTTCGGTGCCGCCCGCGATGATCAGCTCGGCCGCGATCTCGGAGCGCGTGCCAAGGGAGCCGACGCCGATATAGCCGCGTGACAGCTCTTCGGATACGACACACATGGAGGCCTTGGAGAGACCGAATCCACCATATTCTTCGGGGATGGTCAGGCCGAACACGCCCATCTCGGCCAGTTCGTCGATGATCTCCATCGGGATCAACTCGTCCTTGAGGTGCCAGTCATGGGCGAAGGGCTCGACATTTTCGCTGGCGTAGCGGCGGAACTGATCGCGGATCATCTCCAGTTCTTCATCCAGTCCCGATGCGCCGAACATGCCGTTGGCCTTTTGCTCCTGCATCAGCGCGACCAGACGCAGGCGCGCGGCCTGGGTGTTGCCGGTTTGGGTGAGCGTCATGACCTCGGGGGTCATCAGAGCGCGCATGTCATCCTGATCCAGACCCATATCCTGCAGGCGCAGGATCTCGCCCTGGTTCATCTGGATGCCGCCGTAAATCTGCCAGAGGTATTCTCCGAACATGATCTGATGGATCAGCTGCTCGATTTCGCCGAACTTGCCCTGGGCCTGCAGCGCTTGCGCCCATTTCTGCATCTGGCGCAGCGATTCCAGATAGGTCGCCAGCCAGGCCAGCCCATGGGTCGCGGTTTGCTCGGCCTCGACCAAGGCACCTGAAACGCGCCCGTCCTCGCTGACCGCCAGGCGCACCCGCGACCGGGCGGTTTCAAAGACGGTTTCGACAGGGGCGATTGCCGCTCCGGTCAGGGTCAAAAGATCGGGAAGGATAACCTGTTTGGTCATGCCAAGGTCCTGTCCATCATGGGCCATCTGATACATCCTTTTTCGAGTCCGCTTGGTCCTAATCATTTCGCAGTTGCAGCGCAACAAAAATGCTAAAAACAATCTCAGGATTAATTAATATTACTCGGCCTAGGGCGAAACCCTCAAGCTTCAAGCGTTTGATTCATTGCCCTGTGGCCTTCGCCTTTCAAACAGGACAGTGTTGCGGCAAAGAGTGCGCAGTGCACTGATAACACGGTTGAACTCATGATTGAAATGGCGGGGCAGGCCCCGGCAGTCTTGCTGCTGGCCTTTTTCATAACGATGGCTGCGGGCGTGGTGAAGGGTGCAGTCGGCTTTGCCATGCCCTTGATCATGATCTCGGGTCTGTCCACGGTTATGGATCCCAAGCTGGCTCTGGCCGCGATGATCATCCCGGTCTTGGTGTCAAATGGTCTGCAAACCTTCCGGCAGGGTCTGGCCGAAGCGCTGAGCGCGGCGCGAGAATATTGGCGCTATCTGACAGTTGTGTGCCTGTCGATCGTCGTGGTTGCCCAGACGGTGGTCTTCATTCCGCACCAGGTGTTTTACCTGGTGCTTGGAGTGCCGATCGTGACGCTTTGTGTCGTTCAACTTGCGGGCTGGCGTCTGCAAATCGCGCCCGAGCGGCGGCGCGCGGCGGAATGGGGGATCGGCCTGATTTCCGGCCTTTTGGGCGGCGTGGCCGGAATATGGGGCCCGACCACGGTGCTTTATCTTATGGCGATCAATACGACCAAGGCGCGTCAGATGATCGTTCAGGGTGTGATTTACGGAACCGGATCCGTTGCGCTGGTGGTGGCACATCTCAAGTCCGGTCTTCTGAACGCCGAAACGGCACCGCTGTCGGCGATGCTGGTTATTCCGGCTTTCGCGGGGATGTGGATCGGGTTCCGGCTGCAGGATCGTATGGATGCAGATCTGTTTCGCAAATCGACCCTGTCGGTGCTGATCATTGCCGGTCTGAACCTCATTCGCCGTGGGATCATCGGCTGAACGCAAAAGCCCCGGCGCAGGGCCGGGGCTTTCTTGTCTTGCGAAGATGCCAGGTTCAGCCGATCGCGGCGGCTTTCACATCATCGTCTATATAGGGCAGGTATTGCTCGAAGTTATCGGCAAACATTTGAACAAGTTTCGCGGCCTGCGTGTCATAGGCGGCCTTGTCGTCCCAGGTGCGGCGCGGATTGAGCAGCATCTCGGGAACACCGGGCACCGATTCGGGCACGTCAAAGCCAAAGTTGTCGTCCTTGCGGAAGCTTGTATCCGCCAGCGTGCCGTCCAGAGCGGCGGTCAGCAGCGCGCGGGTCGCCTTGATCGGCATGCGGTTGCCTTCGCCATAGGCCCCACCTGTCCAGCCGGTATTCACCAGCCAGCAGGTCGCGCCATGCTGGGCGATCTTTTCGCGCAGCAGGTTGCCATAGACCTCGGGGCGGCGCGGCATGAAAGGTGCGCCAAAGCATGTCGAGAACGTGGGCTGGGGTTCGGTCACGCCACGCTCGGTGCCGGCGACCTTGGCGGTGAAGCCCGACAGGAAGTGATACATCGCTTGCGCAGGTGTCAGGCGTGCGATCGGGGGCAGCACACCGAACGCATCGCAGGTCAGCATGATGATGTTCTTGGGATGCCCGCCCAGAGCGGTTTCCGAGGCATTCGAGATATAGTTCAGCGGATAGGCGCAGCGCATGTTCGCCGTCAGGCTGTCATCTTCGAAATCCAGATCGAATGTCTCGGGGTCAAACACCATGTTCTCGATGATCGTGCCGAATTTTTCCGTAGTGGCGTAGATCTCGGGTTCCGCCTCGGGGCTGAGCGAGATTGTCTTGGCATAACAGCCGCCTTCAAAGTTGAAGGTTCCGCGATCTGACCAGCCGTGTTCGTCGTCGCCAATCAGCACGCGCTCGGGGTCAGCCGAGAGGGTGGTCTTGCCCGTTCCCGAAAGGCCAAAGAAGACCGCGGTGTCCACGGGATTGCCCGGTGCGTGGTTGGCCGAACAATGCATCGGCATGATGCCTTTCGCCGGCAACAGGTAGTTCAGCAGCGTAAAGACGGATTTCTTGTTCTCACCGGCATATTCCGTGCCGCCGATCAGGATCAGCTTGCGATCAAAGTTCATCGCGATCACGGTTTCGCTGCGGCAATCATGCTTGGCAGGGTCTGCCTGAAAGCTGGGGCAGTTGATGACGGTAAAGTCCGATGTGAACTCGTCCAGTTCCGACCGGTCCGGGCGGCGCAGCATATGGCGGATGAAAAGACCGTGCCAGGCCAGTTCGGTCACCATGCGTACATTGATAGAATGCGCCGGGTCGGCACCGCCGATCAGATCCTGCACGAAATAATCGCGCCCCTTCATATGTTCGAGCATGTCGACATAGAGCGCATCAAAGCCTTCCGGGCTCATCGCGGCGTTGTTGTCCCACCAGATGGTGTCGGCAACGCTGTCGGTTTTGACGACATGTTTGTCCTTGGGCGAACGGCCCGTGAACTTGCCCGTGGTCACAAGAAACGCGCCACCTTTCCCCAACGTACCTTCTGCGCGCTTGATCGCAACTTCCATCAGCGCTGGTTCCATCAGGTTGTAATAGACATTGCCCAGCCCGCTAATGCCTTGATCTTCAAGCTGGAACTGCGGGTTTACCCGTCCAAATGTCATATGCTCGTGTCTCCTGTAGGCTGTGCTTGTGGCTTGGTGTCCACGCCAGCGCGTCATTGTCGATCTGATCACGGAATGCGTGATCGGATACAGGTTGCGCGCTGCTCTTAACATGAGGCTTCGGCGCATGAACAGAACGGTTTTGCGCAGTTAGCGCCACCACGGCGACGGTTAGCGCAACCATCTCCGGATGATGCCGCAGAGGGGGGGGCGATTTCATGATCTTGCAAGGAATTTGTGGCGCAATGAACACCGTTTGGTGGCTGATTCGCACTTAAGGATTGATTCGGTCGGGCAAAAAGGCGATGAATAAAGAAAAAAACATCTTCATCGAGCGGCTCTGGCGATCCCTGAAGCAGGAAGCAGTGTATCTGCACGAGATCACCAACGGCTTTCAAGCCAAAAGGATCATCGACGACTGGATCGGCTTTTACAACGCAGAGCGGCCTCACACCGCCCTCGACAAGCGCACGCCAGACGCGGCATACTTCGAACAAAGTGAAACACGAAAA
>NZ_JBASXK010000078.1:0-4967 GCF_049276915.1 Aestuariivita sp.
GTTCGAATGGTACAACAGTAGATTTGGCCATGGTGGCATATCCTTTCTCTTTGAGAACGACGGCGTCTTGAACACCGCCATGATATGCCGCCTACTTCAGACCATCACCAACTTTCGGGCATAACTCATTTTGTATGTATCGTGACGGAATGCGGTGTTCAGCGTTTACGGATGCGCCTGGCGGATGCGATCGCCGAAATGGATGGCGTGAACGGGTACTGGACCCATAGATCGCACTGGGTTGCGACCAGTGCCATCAGCCAGATCGAAAAAGAAAGTGGCCGCATTCAACTGCTGCTGAACAACGGCGACCGGGTGCCAGTAAGTCGCAAGTACAAAGCCGATCTTGAAGCTGCAGGCGTGCTTTAGTCCCGACCGCGCGGCATCGGCACGGCATGGGGGGTCGGGCCTGTCAGGATCGCTTGGGCTTCGGGCCGCATGAGTGACGAAAGCACGGCGGACGTGCTGCGCAGCCCACCGGTATAAGTCCCATAGGATGGCAGGATCAGCCGGTCGCTATCCACTAGAAATGCCGGGCGTGAGATCAGACGCGCACGCGTCAGGATCTCGGCCTTGGGGTGATAATGTCCCGAGACTTCTCCGCTTGAACCGCTTTGTGCCATATGACGAAAAGTCAGCGGTGCACGGGGCAGTTCGGCCAGATGGGTACCTCCCATCTCCAGCGGGCCGGGGTCGTGATTGCCCTCGATCCAGACCCAGCGCCGTCCGGCCTGTAATCTGGATATCCACAGTCTTTCATCCTCAGGCAACGCTTGCGCGGCTCCCAGATCATCAAAGCTGTCGCCCAGACAGACAACGGTGCGTGCATTGCTGCGGGCCAGATCGGCAGCCAGCCGGTTGAGCGTATCGCGGGTGTCATAGGGTGGCAAAGCACGCCCCTCACGACGGGCGACGCGTTCAGATTTGCCAAGATGCAGATCCGAAACACACATGAGTTGCTGCTCCGGCCACCAGAGCGCGCCGGATCCAAGAGCAACAAGTTCGGCCCCCGCGAGGGTAAAGGAATGCCCGTTCATGATTTGTTCATCGCGCATTGTCGCTGTCTTATCAAGGGGAATGCACATGTACTTCTGAGCAGTCTCGGAAGCCGGCGTGCTAGTTTGGTTCTTGCCCGGATGACGCGTTTGCCAGGCCTGCGGTTGACAGGAGACTCTGCGCCTCTTCGGCAAGCAGGCGTTCTTCGGCTTCACCCTTGATCGGGACGCGGCCGGGTTCCAGAAACAAAGGAGCAGCCAGCGGCGTGATGCGATCCAGCTGGACGTGGTCGATCCGGTTGCCGACACGGGTGGCCATTTCCTCGATCCGGCCAAAGTCGACAAGGCCGCGCAGCGCCTCTTGCGCGGTGATCTTCAGCATGAGGTGATCGGGATCGTATTTGTGCAATGTGTCATAGAGAATGTCCGACGAGAATGTCGCCTGACGTCCTGACTTTCGCTGTCCGCCAATATTGCGTTCTATCAGTCCCGCGATGGTTGCCGATGCGCGAAAGGTGCGCTTCATCACGGCATTGCCTGCCAGCCATGTGTCCAGCCCGGCGCGCAGGGCGGCAATGTCGAAAAGCGGTGTTGGATCCTCAAGGCGATACAGGCCCCAGATCAATGTGGCATAGTCAGTGGCCACGAACCCAAGCGGATTCAGGCCCATTTCCTCCAGCCGCTTGGTCAGCAACAGGCCAAGCGTCTGTTGGCCATTGCGCCCGGCAAACCCGTAAACGACCATCTGCTCCCGCCCGTCCTGAGGGAAGCTTTCGATCAACAGGCGCCCATGTTCAGGCAGTTTGGACACACGGCGCTGGAGCGCCAACCAATCTGCCGTATGTTTGGGCAGGGCGGGCCAGTCGGGCTGGCGGAACATCTCGAGAATCCGGGCGGAAAGCTGGGTCGACGTGGCGAATTTGGTGCCGTTGAAAGTCGCGATCTTGGGTTTTTTGTCAGCGCGGCGCGTGACTTCGACCGTCATTTCGCGCAGGCCTTCATAGCGCACGATCTGCCCGCCGATCAGGAAGGTATCGCCGGGTGTCAGCGTGGCGGCAAAGCCTTCTTCGATTTCTCCCAGGGGTTTGCCTCCGCGGGATCGTTTCAGACGGACCTTGAGCGTATCCGTGTCCTGAATGGTTCCGATGTTCATTCGGATGCGCTGGGCCGCACGAGGGTCGCGCAATTGCCACAGGCCATCGGGGCGTTGCAACAACCGCTTCCACTGGTCATAGGCGCGCAGCGCATAGCCGCCCGTCGCGCAGAAATCGAGGCATGCGTCAAAGTCCTGGCGCGTCAGGTCGCGATACGCCCCAGCGGTCGAGACCTCATCATAGAGCGCATCTGCGTCAAACGGCCCGGAGGCGGCAGTTATCAGGATATGCTGGCACAGCACATCCAAAGGACCGGGGCCGCGTGGTTCCCCGTCGAGATCTCCCGCCTGAACGGCCTCAAGCGCAGCTATGCATTCGACCACCTCGAAACGGTTGGCGGGCACCAGAAGTGCTTTGGATGGCGCGTTATAGCGGTGGGTGGCACGCCCTATGCGTTGAACCAGTCGTTTGACGTTTTTCGGCGCGCCAATCTGAATGACCAGATCCACATCGCCCCAATCAATCCCCAGATCAAGCGAGCCGGTACAGACGATCGCGCGCAATTCACCACGCACCATGGCCCCCTCAACCCGTTCACGTTGCTGGCGATCCAGAGAGCCGTGGTGGATGCCGATGGGCAGCGCATCATCATTTGCCAGCCACAAGTTATGGAAGAACAGTTCCGCCTGTGCCCGCGTGTTGTGAAAGATCAGGGTGGTTTTGTGTTTCTTCACCTCTTCAAGCACCGCCGGTATGGCGTATCTTGCGCCACCTCCCGCCCATGGGGGGGACTCGTCGGTGGTCAGCATCGCGATGTTCGGCGACGGGCCGGGATCAGCCTGCAAAATCTCGCAGGGGTCGGGATGTCGTGCCAGAAAACGCGCGATGGCCGAGGGGTCTTCGACCGTGGCAGACAGGCCGACGCGCTTGAGAGCAGGGCACAGAGTTTGCAAACGGGCCAGCGCCAGCATCAGCTGGTCGCCGCGTTTGCTTTCTGCCAATGCGTGGATCTCATCGACGACGACACGCTTGAGACCTTTGAAGATGCGGGGCGCGTCCTCGTATGAGGTGAGGAGTGCCAGGCTTTCCGGCGTGGTCAGTAGAATATGGGGCGGATCTGCGCGCTGGCGCTTCTTGCGCGTAGCCGAGGTGTCTCCGGTGCGGTCCTCTATGCGAATCTTGAGCCCCATGTCTTCAACGGGTGTCGTGAGATTTCTTTTGATATCAGCGGCTAGGGCCTTGAGAGGAGAGATGTAGAGCGTGTGCAACCCGGTATGATCACGCGCGCTTAGATCAACCAATGTCGGCAGGAAACCTGCCAGTGTTTTTCCGCCACCCGTCGGCGCAATGAGAAGAAGTGCCGGATCATCGGCCCGTTCCAGCATCGCCAATTGATGCGGATGAATCGACCAGCCTTTGGAGGTGAACCAGTCGGTGAAAGGGCGGGGCATAGCGTGCATATCGCGCTATCTAACCCGGAGTGCTGGGAACGCCAATGGGGCCACCGAGTCTCCATCCGCCCCATGTGCCGCAGTAGGCTGATCGCTTTGGCCCCTGTCCTTTGAATGCGGTCAAGACCCCTGAGCAGAGCGCAGGCGGAGGTTTCGGATCGCGCTCTGGATCAGGCGCGGCAGGTCCAGATCGGCACCGTTTGGTGCCGCATCCAGCGCGCTTTCGACGTCTTTGACCAGAATGCCGATCGTGTTGTCCTGCGCATACCCATCGCGCGCGAATTCGATATCGTTGAAGTTCGAGGCAAACCAGTTCTGACCCGAGGACGTATGGATGAGGGCTAGCAGAGCGTCTTCATCAAGTCCGGCTGCCTCGGCCCAATCCAGCACAAGCCGGGTCATCGCTGTGCTCGAGGCAGCGAGGAGGTTGTTGAGCACCTTGGCCTGCATGCCGGATCCATAGGGGCCCAATTTGTGAAAATGTGTCCCCATTGCGGCAAAAATTGGCCAAGCATCCTATAATTGCGCATTATCTCCGCCCAACATGAACGAAAGGCGGGCCTCTTCTGCTGCGATTTGTGCACCGGACATCGGGGCGTCAATCAGGGAGATATGAGCCGGGATCTGGTCCCGCAAACCCAATACATAGCTTGGAGACAGCGTGGAGCAGACAATGATCCGGGTGACGTGTTTTGCCGTCGAGAAGTTTTGAGCGCCAAACAAAACGTCTTCAGTTTGCGAAATATCCCTAACTACAGTGATCAGCGTGCCCAGGTTTTGCGAAAATTCTGCCACATTGTCCGTTACATGCGATTCCAAATCGCCAAATTCACAAGGTGGGCGGATATCAAACCCTTTTGCATCAAATCCGGCACGCCTTAGCGCGGCGAGCATGGGCGCACCCATACGTCCGCAGCCCGCGATGCCAATCATTTCACGATGATCTCGTCTTTCACGAACATGTTCGCCCAGGCCCGGTCGATCAACTCTGGAGACATTTGATAGGGCAGCCCTTCGAATTCGCAGATTGAAATGATCTGGTCGATCAGGAACACAGGCTGATAGTTTGCATAAATGTTCTTAATGGTCGGGTATTTGACCTTGAGAAGATGCACCAATGCCTGTTCGTCCAGAGGCATGCCCTTCTTTCGAGCGACCAGCGCAAAGATTTTCAGGAAGTTTTCCTGATTGGGACCATCAATCTTGATCTTGTAGAAAATCCGGCGCAGCGCAGCCTGGTCGAAGATTTCGTTCGGGTGGAAGTTGGTCGAGAAGATCACCAGCGTGTCGAAGGGGACTTCGAATTTTTCGCCCGATTGCAGGGCCAGGATGTCCTTGCTCTCTTCCAGTGGAACAATCCAGCGGTTGACCAGAGATTGCGGCGGTTCGGCCTGGCGGCCAAGGTCATCCACGATAAAGATGCCGCC